>JAOUNV010000144.1 GCA_029880775.1 Nitrospinota bacterium
GGGTTGTCCGGTGTGCAGGCCTTGCCGAACAGCTTGCAATCGGGAGGGTCGTTGAGTCCTTTTAATATCCGGCCACAGATGCATGCCGGGTTCTCCCTCGCCTCCGGCAAGCTGACCCCGAATCTTTTGGAGGCGTCGTACTGCTCGAATTCCTCCGATAAAGCCATACCGCTGTCGGGAATCGCCCCCAGCCCGCGCCAGACGGCGTCGGTCTTCACGAAAACCTGCTCCAAAATCAGCTGGGCCTTCCGGTTCCCCTCCGGCCTCACCACGCGATAATATTCATTTTCCACCTCCGCGCGCCCTTCGACGGCCTGGCGGACCAGCATGCCCAGCCCCCGCAAAATATCTAGCGGCTCAAACCCGGTGACCACGCATGGCATGGAAAACTTTTCCGCCACCGGGATGTATGCGTCTGCGCCTATGATGGCGGAAACATGGGCGGGACAGATATAGCCGTCGAGCATGATCTCGCCCGATGTCAGAGCCTCCATCGGCTCCGGCATGGTCTTGTGGGCGCACAGCACGGAGTAGTTGGTCAGCCCTTCGCGTCTGGCCTCCAGGATGGAGCAAGCGATAAGCGGCGCCGTGGTCTCAAACCCCACTCCCAGGAACACCACCTCCCGATCGGGATTCTCCCGAGCCATGCCCACAGCGTCCAGAGGAGAGTAGACCACGCGCACATCCCGCCCCGCGCCCCGCTCTTTTTGCAGGGTGGAGCGGCTGCCGGGAACTCGGATCATATCCCCGAAAGTGGCCATCAGAACATCAGGCTTTGCGGCGATCTCTATGGCGGTGTCCACATAACTGATGGGCGTGACGCACACAGGGCAGCCTGGGCCGGAAACAAGCTTGATAGTGTCCGGGATCATCGACCTGATCCCATAACGATATATGGCCATGGTGTGGGTGCCGCACACCTCCATGAAGGTCACTTTTCTCTCCAGCCGGGCGGCCCAGCGGCGGATATCCTCGGCCTGTTTTTCGGCGGCTTCCTTGTCGCGGAATTCGTCTACGTATTTCACGCGCCTGGCTCTTCGGTATCCAGGATATCCCGCATCAGCCTTATGGTCTCCTCGGCGGCTTTCGGGTCCACCCTTTCGATTGCGAACCCGGCGTGGATCATCACATAGTCCCCCAGCCGCACTCCGTCCAGCATCATCAGGCTGGCTTCCTTGCGCACGCCGCCGATCTCCGCCACACATCGGTATTCAGAAACCTCCACCACTTTCATCGGCACGGCCACGCACATGGTGTCACCCCTCCTTTTCGGCAAGAACCCGTCTTGCCGCGATAATCGCCTGGCCCAGGGATATCCCCCCATCGTTGGGAGGCACACGCCCATGGCGAAATACGGTAAAGCCCATCTCCCGTAGCGTATCGCCCAGCCTGTCGCTCAGGTAGCGGTTCTGAAACACTCCTCCAGAGAGGAACACGCGCTCCAGCCCGGTCTTCCCCCGCAATGCCCCAGCCATCGAAGCCGCTCCGGCCACCACCGCTTGGTGGAACCTGGCGGCGATCAACGGCGTCGGCTCGCCTGTGGTCACATCCTCCACCAGCGCCTTGAGGGATGGATATAAATCGAGAGTCAACATACCTTCCGCATCTGTCATACCCACAGGATAACCCTCGTCCACCGGCTTTTCAATCGCCATCTCCAGATCCATCGCCGCCTGCCCCTCGAAGGATATCTTCGGTCGTATTCCGGCCAGGGCCGAGGCCGCGTCGAAAACCCTACCCACGCCATAGGAAAGGGGGGTGTTAAGTCCACCGACTATCATCTGGCGGATGTTATGTATGGTGTCCGGATCCAGCTCCTGCAGCCACGGAAGCGGCATGGTGGGAATATCTTCTCCATACAGCCTGATCAAGACCGCCAGGGCGATCCGCCACGGCTCTTTGATAGCCTTGTCGCCACCGGGCAGGGGAACAGGGCTCACATAGCCCGCTCTGCTGTATCCATCCGCTCCTCCTGTCAAAAACTCCCCACCCCATATTCCGCCATCCTCGCCATACCCTGTGCCGTCGAACACTATTCCGATGGCTTCCCCATCCTGGTGGGTCTCCGCCATCAGAGAGGCCATGTGGGCGTGATGATGCTGGATGGCCATGGCTGGCGCCATCGTCTGCTCCAGGGCATACTGGGAGCTCATATAGTCAGGGTGCATGTCGTGGGCCACCGTCGCCACCTGCGGGACATCCACCAACCGCATGAAGCTTTCTATGGCGGAGCGAAACGAGCCATACACACTCTCCCGTTTCAGATCGCCTATATGCTGGCTAATAAAAGCCCTGGATCCTTTCACCAGACAGAAGGTGTTTTTCAGTTCTCCTCCCACCGCCAGAACGGATGGATAGTCTCGGTCCAGCTGGATCGGGATAGGTGTGTATCCTCGGGATCGGCGGAGGATCACGCTTCCGTGGGCCATGGGCCTCTCGATGGAATCGTCGGCCCTGGCGAAGATTTCCCTGTCATGGACCAGGTACCCATCGGCGACACCACCCAGCTTTTCGAACACCTCTCCATCCTTGTATATAATCGGGTCGTCGGACATGTTGGCGCTGGTCATCACCACGGCGCCAAAGGGCCCCTCGCTCATCAGCATATGGTGCAGCGGCGTGTATGGCAGCATGGCGCCGATGAACCTGTTGCCCGGCGCCGCGCCTTGCAGCAGTCTGCCGTATTTCTTCTCCACCAGGGTAATGGGATGGGCGCGGGATTCCAGCAGGGTCTGCTCTCTCTTGCTTATCGTGGCGAATGAGCGCAGGGCCGTCATACTGGAGAACATCACAGCGAACGGCTTTTCATCCCGCTTCTTCCGCTCCCTCAGGCGCGCCACCGCAGCGTCGTTGAGCGCGTCCACCGCCAGGTGGTATCCCCCCAGCCCTTTCACCGCCACAACCTTTCCCTGCCGGATCAGATCCACTGCGGCGCCCAGAGGATCGGAGGAACCCGCAGGCTGGAACCTGTCATTATGAAAAGCCAGCCTGGGTCCGCAATCATGGCATGCCACCGGCTGGGCATGGAACCGACGATTGGCAGGATTCTCATATTCCTTGCGGCATTGGGCGCACATGGGAAACCGGCTCATGGTGGTGTTTGGCCGGTCATAAGGGACATCCTGGATAATGGTGAATCGAGGACCGCAATTGGTGCAATTGATGAATGGGTAGCGGTAGCGCCGGTCTTGCGGATCGAACAGCTCCCGCAAGCAATCGACGCAGACATCCGAATCGGGCGCCACCAGGGCCGTCTTGCCGCCAGAATCTTCGCTCTTTTGGATGGAGAAGCCGGAGCGGCCGCAGGGGGGTATCTCCTCCTGCTCCACTTTTGTGATGTGCGAAAGCGGCGGAGCCTCAGCCGTCAGCCTTAGCCAAAAGGTGTCTATCTCTTCCCTGGGGCCTTCCACCTCTATATCAACTCCCCTGGAGTGGTTGAACACATGACCGGCAAGGTTCAGGGATACCGCCAGGTTGAACACGAACGGGCGGAAACCAACCCCCTGGACGATCCCCTCCACCTTTATCAGGCGGCGAATCATGGATTCAGCGAATGGTACATAGAGAGAAGAAAACCGTACCAGTCATCCAGCCCATCGCCACTTTTGGCGGAAAGGTGAAACACTTTCAGCGCCGGATTCACCTTCGTCGAGTAGTCCAGAAGCCTGGCCATGTCCAGGTCCAGGTGGGGCAGCAGGTCGGTCTTTGTGATAACCATGGCCGAAGATGAGCGAAACGCCTTCGGATACTTCACCGGTTTGTCCTCCCCCTCGGTGACGGAGACCAGCGCCACTTTCATCTCCTCCCCCAGGTCGTATGAGGCGGGGCACACCAGGTTGCCCACATTTTCTATGAACAGCAGGCCAGGGCCCACAAAGCCCAGCTTCTCCAGCGCTCCTTCCACCATGGCAGCGTCCAGATGGCAGGAGGACTGGGTGTTGATCTGTATCACGGGGACACCGGTGGCGGCGATCCTTTTAGCGTCGTTGTCGGTCTGTTGATCCCCCTCGATCACCGCGATGGGGATTCTCGATTTCAGATCCTCGATAGTCTTCACCAGCAAGGTGGTCTTGCCAGAGCCGGGCGAACTTATAAAATTAAGAGCCAGGATTCCTTTATCCTTCAGCTTCCCCCGAATGCCAGCGGCGATCTCGTCGTTTTTTGACAGTACGTCCTTTTTTACATCGATGATCTTCATCCAGTTCACTCCACGGATATCTGGTCCACATACAATTCCTCCCCACTGACTATCTTTCCCCCGAAGTCGCCGCACTGCGGGCATATAGCCAAAGAGTGCTCCGGATGAAACTCACATGAGCACTCCGGGCAAACGGCCCTGGCGGCCACTCGCTCTATCACCAGCTCGCTCCCTTCCGCCGCAGTGCCCCTGGCGCAGGCGGAGTAACAAAATTCCACGGCGGAAGCCTCCACGCCAGATAGCTCCCCCACGGCCACGTTCACCTTCAGCACTCTGGCGGCGTCAGATTCTTTGAGCTGTGACACGGCGATATCCACTATGCTCATCGCCACCGACATCTCGTGCATGGCCGCGGCCGCGCTGTCTACTTTTCCACAGTCACTTCCGCCGCCACGGGCGTCGCAAGCTTCATGGTGGAAGATACCGGGCAATGGGTCCCGGCCAGATCTATAAGCTCCTGCGTTTTCGCTTCATCGGCGGAGGTTTTCAGCCGGACCTTGTACGACACATTGTTGAAGCCTGGATTCACATCCGCCACGTTAAAAAGCCCCCGCAGGTCGATATCTCCGGAGAGCTCCACATTCACCGTTTCCAGTTCAATATCCAGCATGGCGGCATATTCCACATACACGGCGCCGACGCAGGAGCCGAGCGCCATCAGCATCATCTCCATCGGGTTCGGAGCCTTGTCATCCCCGCCGGAGGGGACGGGATAGTCCGACATGACGACATGCGTCCTGATACGGTTTTCGTTGAGCAGCCCCCCCTTCCACTGCGTGGATACCGTGGGACGATAGACAGCGGCCTCCGGTTTTTTGGCGAAGAGCGCCTTACGGCTTGCCAGGATATCCTTCAGAGAGCGGCGTTCACTCAAGGCCGACTCTCCGGTTGATAAAATCGAGCATCACGCGCACACCGGCGCCGGTCCCCCCTTTGCGGATGTATCCCTTTTCCTTGTCGGAGAACGCCGTGCCGGCTATGTCCACATGGGCCCATTTGCCGGTCACATGCTTTTTCAAAAACGCCGCCGCCGTGCTGGCGCCGCCGCCCCTGGGGCCGATGTTGGCCGTGTCGGCCACCTGGCTTTTTATGTCATCCTCATATTCCTGGAAGAGAGGAAGCGGCCACAGCTTATCGCCGGTCCGCATGCCGCACTCGCGCAGTTGGTTGATCAACTCGTCATCGTTGCCCAGCAGCCCGGAGCAATGGGCGCCCAGAGCCACCATGCAGGCGCCGGTGAGAGTGGCGATATCCACCGTGCAATCCGGCTTGTACCTCCCCGCGTATGCCAGCGCATCGGCGAGGATCAGTCGACCTTCCGCGTCGGTGTTGAGCACTTCCATGGTAACGCCGGATAGCCCAGTGAGCACATCGCCCGGCTTGGTGGCCGTTCCGGAGGGCATGTTTTCCGTGGCGGGCACCAACCCCACCAGGTTCACTTTCAGCTTCATCGTGGCCACCGCTGTCATGACGGCTATAGTGGCGGCGCCGCCAGACATATCCGATTTCATCTCATGCATGTTCATCGAGGGCTTGATGGAGATGCCGCCGGTGTCAAAAGTCAGCCCCTTGCCCACCATCACGATCGGCTTTTGGCTCTTTGGCCCCTTCATGTATTCCATGACGATAAATTTGGGCTCTTCCTGGCTGCCTTTAGACACACCAATCAAGCCCCCCATCTTCATCTTCTCTATGGCCTTCAGGCCATAAACAGCACATTTGAATCCATGTTTTTTCCCCAGGGTCGCAGCTTGG
>JAOUNV010000012.1 GCA_029880775.1 Nitrospinota bacterium
TGTTGCGAATCTGGCCGGGTAGAGGCTTTTGACCGGGAGGGACCAGCTCGTCCCCCGTGGCCAGAGCCGCCAGGGTGGGGCGGCTGTATATACGGCAGGGATCGCACCCAACGGAGGCCAAAACCGCCACCTCCGCCGGACGGATCAAAGTACCGGCCAGAAGAGCCACATCCCCTTTCTTCATATCCTCCCCCTTGGGGGAGATGTTTTTCCCTGGCGCTGACGCTCCCTTTATTATCGCCATCTGCCCAAAATCCACAAAACCGCCGGTTTGCTCTACAGGAACGACGGCGTCCGCCCCCTCCGGCACAGGGGCGCCGGTCATTATTTTGGCAACCTTCCCTGGAGTAAGACGCGACTTTGGGAAATATCCGGCGGGAATATCTTCCACCACTTCATATTCCCCAGGGCCATCGGTGTGGATCACCGCATAACCGTCCATGGTGGCGCGGTGAAACGGGGGGGAGTCGGCATTGGCCAGCGCGTCCCGGCCCAGGACAGCGCCAAGCGCATGCGTTAGGGGAATCTCGTCTTCGTTGGTAGTGCGCCGCACGGTGTTTGAGATTATCTCAAGAGCCTGTTCAACTGTGATCATAGTGGAATGGTTGATGCTAGAGTTGTTACGCGATTATTTTTTGAGAGGCCCCGGCCTTGAGGGGCGCTTTAGGACTGGAAAGGTTAACCCCGCGAAAGGCCCAGAACCTTTCCAAATCCGGCCACGCCCCTCTGCCGTCTGGAGCCTCTAGCATAATTTGCTATAAATATTATATCCCAGCCGGTTTTTTGACAAGGGACATTCGTCAAGCCTGGGTTGGACGCCCAGAAAAATCGCCACAGACTACCGGCCAAAAGGATATAATCAGGGTTTTGCGAGGATGGATGGAACAGGCCAATAGCGCTCCGCCCGCTGTGGAGATCGTCAGCGTGGTGAAGCGATTCGGTTACCTGACCGCTGTGGATGGGGTAAGCCTGACACTGGAAAAGGGTGAGTTCCTGACCATATTCGGCCCCAATGGCGCCGGAAAGACAACGCTAATCAAGATCATGGCGGGGCTGACGAATCCCTCCTCCGGCTCCGCGCGGATCAATGGTCGGCCGGTGCAGGATCATGATGACGAGGCCAGGCGGGATATTGGGCTGATATCACACCAGACTTTCACTTACGGACAGCTTACCGCTATGGAGAACCTTCTCTTTTTCGCCAGGCTATATGGCGTGGAGGAACCTTCGGCCCGTTGCCAGGGCCTATTGGAGGAGGTGGGGTTGAGCAAGCGTTCTCATGAGCCGGTCCGCTCCTTCAGCCGTGGTATGCTTCAGCGGCTATCCATAGCCAGGGCGCTGGTGCATGACCCCTCGATCCTGTTGCTGGACGAGCCTTTCACAGGGCTGGATCAGCACGCGGCGGAGACACTGAAGCGCCAACTGCGACGATTGAAAGATGAGCGCCGTACATTGGTGATGATTACTCATAACCTGGAGCAGGGAGTGGCTTTGGGCACCCGGGTGGTGTTGCAGGTGGCGGGAAAGTTCGTCCTGGATACGCCGGCGGAGAGCATCGACCCGGTCCAGTTCGGCAAAGTATATTTCGAAAAGGTGGGGCAGGAGCATTACTGATATGGGGTTTATCGAATCGGCGCTGATCATAGCCAAAAAGGACCTGGCGTTGGAGATCCGTGGCAAGGAGATTGTCACCACCAGCGTTTTCTTCGCATTGCTGACGATCCTGGTGTTCGGTTTCGCCTTCGACCTGGCCCACTCCCAGGGGCATCAGTTTGCCGCCGGGGGGTTGTGGGTGGCTATTCTGTTTTCAGGGGCCCTCACCATGAACAGGTCATTTCTATACGAAAAAGACAACGACTGTCTGTCGGCCATTCTGCTGGCCCCTGTGGACAGAAGCTCCATATATTTCGGCAAAATGGCGGCCAATTTCACCCTGATGCTGGCGGCGGAGGCGTTCATAGTTCCTGTGTCTATCGTCATATTCAATGTAAACCTGATGGAGCGTTTCTGGCTCCAGGTTGCAGCTTTGTTGCTCGGCACCCTTGGGTTCACGGCGGTGGGCACTCTGGTGGCGGCCATGAGTGTGAACCTTAGAGTGCGGGAGATGCTGGGGCCACTATTGACGCTGCCAGTGGTGGCGCCTGTGTTGATCGCGTCTGTGGAGATATCCACCGGGTTGATCCGGGGAGATGAACTTGATCAGTTCATAGTGTGGTACCAAGCTTTGGTGGCGTTCGACGTGATTTATCTGGTGGTGCCTTGGCTGGTGTTCGAAAAGCTGGTGGAGCAGTAGGCAAAAATCCCCGGCGCCCGGGAGTCTTGTTTTAGATCATATCAGCCGAGCATGCTCTATCTTTATGCAACGGTCCTGGACGACGTTGATCCCCGCTTCTCGTATTTTAGCCGCCGCTTCATTATTCACGATTCCAAGCTGCAGCCAGGCCCACTTCGGCTTCTTTGCGACGATTTCCTCCACTAATTCGCCTATAGATTCCGGCTTGCGAAAAATATCCACAATATCCACCGGGCCGGGGATCTCGTTTAAGGAAGGGTAACATTCAATCCCTTCCCATTGTTTCAGCATCGGGTTTACCGGGACGATTTCGTATCCGTGGTCTCTTAGGTAGTGGGCCACATCCAGCGACGCGCGCCCCGGCTTTGCGGATATTCCAATCACGGCGATTCTTTTGGTGTCACCCAAGGCTCCAGCGATGGCCTCATCGTCCGGATTTTCCTCCGGGGCCGGAGGTCTTTTGCTGATATCGCAAGCTTCATCCATTGCGTGTTCCCGTCATTTTTTCTCGATCACGTTTTGTTTTAAAAAGCTCATCAGCTTGTCGGACACCGGGCCGGGGATTTCAGTTTCTTTTTTGCCAGCGTCGTTGAAAAGCTCCACCGTTTTTCGCATGGTGTTCAAAAAGGCGATGCAAGGCTCGCAATCCTTGACATGGCTTTCGATTTCCTTACAGATGGAGGGATCCAGCTCCTTGTCCAGGTAATCGCTGATTTTCTCCAGTATATCCGTACATTTCATTGCAAGTTCCGTTTATTATTCAGTTCACGTTCCTCGAAATAGTGGGACAAAAGATCCCGCATCGCAAGCCTGGCCCTGTGCAGCCGCGACTTCACCGCCGCCACGCTCATTCCCAAGGTCTCGCTTATCTCCAGGTTTGTAAAACCTTCAACATCTTTTAATACCAGCACCATCCGTTTATCCTCCGGAAGGCGCGCCATCGCTTTGTTCAGAAACTCGCGGGTCTCACTCTCCAGTCGCTGGTCGGATGGATTGTTCGACCAGTCCTCAATCTCCCGCTGCAACTCTGATCCATCAATCTCCACCGGCTTATCCAGCGATACAAGATCCATCTTCTTGGTCTTACGCAGCTTCATCAGGCAATTGTTTGTGGCTATTTTCAACAGCCACGTCAAAAACGACGAATCGCCGCGGAAAGAGCCAAGACCCTTGAACGCGTGCAAAAACGTATCCTGAAGAATATCCTCCGCGTCTTCCTGCCTGCTGAGAAATCTCATCGCATGGTAAAAAACCCTCGACTGGTGACGTTTCACCAATTGCTCGAAGGCCCCATAGTCACCCTCCAGGACCTGCTTTACAAGCAACCCGTCCTTGTCGGGGGCTTTAAGTTTTCTCTTAGTTTCTTTTTCAGCTTCTTCCATTGTACTGATGCCAAAGGCCGGGAAACGGTTCTATGTGTAATAATACACGAATATGCTACCAGAAACTGGACGCGCCATTGTGTAAAAGGAAAGGGGAGAAACGTTTTATGTTTTGTTCCGCTCCGCCGCCAGCGTCCCCCTAGTTTCCAAGCGCTCGGCGATTATCCTGGCCGCCCGGTCCGACGCGCCAGGCGTTCCCAACGAATCCTTCACTCCCACCAGGTCGGCGCGCATTCTTTCCCGCTCCCCCTCGTTGCCCAGATACATCAGCGCTGTATGCGCTATGGCCTCGGCTGTGACGGCGGTCTGTATAAGCTCCGGGACAATCTCTCTATTCGCCAGAATGTTGGGCAGCCCAGCCCACTGCAAATGCGAAAGCGTCCTGGCCAGGTAATATGACAACAGGTCAGCCTTGTATACGATCATCATCGGCGCCTGGGCCAGCGCCGCCTGCAGAGTGGAGGTGCCTGACTTACAGATCAGAAAATCGCATCCGTTCATCACTTCCCAGGAGCGGCCTTTGACGATATTCACCTTCACCCCCGCGCTGACCGCCATAGCCTCCAGCTGACTGCCGTCGATCGATAAGGCGCAGGGAACAACTACTTCCACCTCCATGGCCTGGCGGATGATGCGGACACTCTCCAGCATCAGAGGAAACATTCGCTCTATCTCCCCCTGGCGGGAGCCGGGCAAAACGCCGAGCAACGGAAGGTCTGGATTATCGCAAAACTCTTCTTTGAGCAGCTTTCTATCAGGGGTTGGGGGCAGCTCGTCCAGCAGCGGATGGCCAAAGAAAACGGCGTCCACCCCTCGCTCCTTATAGAACGTTTCCTCGAAAGGGAACACCACCAGCATCAGGTCCACCCATTTTTTCGCTTTTTTCACACGGCCCTGGCGCCAGGCCCAAAACTGGGGGCAGACATAGTAATAAACCGGGATTCCGGCGCCGCTGGCCGCTTTGGCCACCTGCATGTTGAAGTCTGGATAATCCACCAGGATCACTGCCTGGTACTCCCCTGCGTTCAGGCGCGCTTTGATATCCCGCAGCATTCCCAGGGCCGCGCCCAGCTTTCCCAGCATAGATGCTATCCCCACGGAGGACATTTGCTCTATGTCATGAAAGGTGGTCACTCCGGCGTCCCGCATGCGGGGGCCGCCGATTCCCTCCATCTTAAGACCTGGGATCAGCTCGAACAGGCGCCGGGCCAGCCTGCCGGCGTAAGCGTCGCCAGACTCCTCGCCCGCCACGATAAGTATTTTCATCGGAGCATGCGCGAGGCCGTGGTCACACCTTGAACCGCAGTTGCCACACCCGGATCACCGCTTCCAGGAATATCTTGCGCGACATTTTTGAGGCGCCCTCCTGTCTCTCCTCGAAGATGATGGGGGTTTCCACTATCCGGAATCCTTTCTTCCAGGCTCTGTAGGTGAGCTCTATCTGGAACGAATACCCTTCAGAGAAGACCTTCTCCAGGCCAATCCCCTCCAGCACACGCCGCCGAAACACCTTAAAACCTCCCGTCAGGTCGTGGTACGGCATGCGCAGGATGGTCCGGGAATAGAGGCTCCCGCCCCGGGAGATCACCCTTCGTATAAAGGACCAGTTCGTCACGCCACCGCCGGGGATATAGCGGGAGCCCAGGACCAGGTCCGCGTCTTTTGCCGCCTCCATGAACCCTGGGATGTGGGCCGGGTTGTGGGAAAAATCGGCGTCCATCTCGAAGATGAATTCGAAATCTCGCTGAAGGGCCCACTTGAATCCGGCCAGATACGCCGTGCCCAGGCCCAGCTTTCCCGGCCTTTGCATCATGTTCACCCGTTTATCCCGGGCCATAAGTTCTTGCACGGCCTCGGCGGTGCCATCGCCGGAGTTGTCGTCCACCACCAGGATGGAAAAATCGGGAGCTACTTCATGGATTTTCCCAATGATGCGGACTATATTTCCGGCTTCGTTGTATGTCGGCAGAATAACTAATGTGGAATTCATAGGCTGGCATTCTATTGAATAAGGCGGCTTAAGTAAAGACACAGCTTTCCAGAGGCGCCAGCGTGGTAAACTTTCATATCAGGACGGCGCCGTGGCATGTTATGGCAGGCGGCGCTATTAACCGCGCTATAGGGTGTTATATACATGCCTTCAGAAGGGGGATTGGATCAACCGGTCCAGTATATAAAAGGGGTAGGGCCCAAAAAGGCAGCCCTTTTCGAAAAGCTGGGAGTCAAGTCCATCAGAGACCTTTTATTCCATTTCCCCATGCGATACGAGGACAGATCCCAGGTGATGAAAATCGCCCAGGTGGAGGTGGGGCAGCTTGTGACCCTCATCGCACATGTCCGCTCATCCGCCGCAAAACCGAGAGGCAGGCGTGGGGGGGGCGTTTTCGAGGCGGCGTTCGCCGACGATACAGGATTTCTTCGGGCCACCTGGTTCAATGTATCGGGCAAAGCGATGGAGGCCAGGTTCAAGCCTGATACCGAGTGGATAGTCTCCGGCAGAGTGGAGATAAACCGCTATAGCGGGGCCAAGACGATTTATCATCCAGACACGGAAAAGTACGATGGGGATGGCTCCCTGGGCGCCATGGGCCGTATAACGCCCGTATATCCCGCCACGGAGGGGCTCACCCAAAAAAGCATCCGCGCCGCCACTCTGGCCGCCATGGATCATGCCCAGACACTGGAGGATTTCGTCCCGGAAGCGATGAACAAAAGGTACCGGCTCCCCCTGCTGGCAGACGCTGTGCGGCAGGTTCACTGGCCCGCCGCCGGTGTCGGTATGGACGACCTGGAGCTGGCCCGGACCAGGGAGCAGAAGAAACTCATATTTAACGAATTCTTCCTGGCTCAGTCTGGGCTGGCGCTGAAAAGAAAAGGGCGCAGCCCACAGCGCAGTGGGGCAGCCATGGACGCCGGGCCGGAGCTGATCGGGAAAATAAAAGCCCTGTTCCCGTTCGCGCTGACTCGCGCCCAGGATCGCGCCCTGGCCCAGATCGCCGGAGATATGAGCGATGGAAAGCGTCCCATGATCCGGCTTTTGCAAGGGGATGTGGGGTGCGGCAAGACGGTGATAGCCCTGGCGGCGGCGTTGATCGCCACCCGCAATAAAAAGCAGGCGGCCATCATGGCGCCTACGGAGATTCTTGCGGCCCAGACCCACAGAAAGATTTCCGCCTTTCTGAAAGATACGAACGTGGGCGTCGCCCTGCTCACCTCCGCCTCAAAAGATAGAAGCAAGACGCTGGACCAGATCAGGGACGGCAGCGCCCATATCGTGTTGGGAACCCATGCCCTGATTCAGGAGGGGGTGGAGTTTGCCGATCTTGGAGTGGCGGTGATCGACGAGCAGCACAGGTTCGGCGTGGCCCAGCGGGCGGAGCTGATGCGTAAAGGAGACAGCCCCCACACCCTGATTATGACAGCCACCCCCATTCCCAGGACGTTGGCCATGACCCTGTATGGGGACCTGGATGTCTCCACCATAGACGAGCTACCCCCAGGCAGGACACCTGTCCATACTCGAATGTATAACAAGGCAAGCCGGGCCCAGGCCCTGGCCATGGTGCGGGATCAGGCCCGGGAAGGGGGCCAGGCGTATATCGTCTATCCACTGGTGGAAGAGAGTGAGAAGCTGGAGCTGAAAGCCGCCAAGGTGATGTTCGATCATCTGAAGGAGGCGGACCTGGCGGGGCTAAAGCTGGGGCTGGTCCACGGCAAGCTGAAAAGCTCGGAGAAAGAGAAAGTTATGGCCGGTTTTGTGAGTGGCCAACTTGATGTGCTGGTCTCCACCACGGTGATAGAGGTGGGGGTGGATGTGCCCAACGCCAGCGTGATGATGATCGAGCACGCCGAGCGGTTTGGCTTGAGCCAGTTGCACCAGCTGCGCGGCAGGGTGGGGCGGGGGACGCGCGAGAGCCATTGTCTGCTGATGGCGGATACGTTTCCTGGTTCGCCGGCATGGGACAGGCTGAAGGTGATGGAGAAGACCAACGACGGGTTCGCCATCGCCGAGGCGGACCTGGCCATACGCGGCTCTGGTGACTTCTTCGGCCAGCGCCAGTCCGGCTTCCCGGAGTTTAGGATTGGCCAGATACTGCGCGACCACAAGATATTGGCCGAGGCGAGAAAAGCCGCTTTCGATCTGGTGGAGAAGGACCCCCAACTCTCCAGGCCGGAGCATGCTCCCCTGCTTCGTGCGATCTTTAAGTGGTGGAACGAGAGATTTTCGCTAGGCTCGGTGGGGTAGGCCACCTCGTATCAAGGCTACTTGTCGGGGCCCATCATCAGGGCAGCGCCCAGCAGCCGGAAAGCAAGCTTGGCTGCGGCGAAATCTGATTGAACGCTAGGCGGCAATGGGCGAAGCTCCATCACATCGGCCCCCACTATCTTGCGGCGGGATCCTATCGCGTGGATGGCGGCGCAGGCCTGGCGCCAGCCCATTCCTCCCGGCTCCGGAGTGCCCACACCGGGAATCACCGATGGGTCCATGCCATCCAGGTCGAAGGTGATATACACATGTTCGGTCAGATTCTCCACCATTTCGTCTATCCAGCCATTGTTTCCCTCGATCTCCCAGGCGGGGTATACGGGGTGCTTTGATTTTTTGATAAATCCCCACTCTGCTTTGGATATGTTGCGGACACCGATTTGGACAATAGGGGCCAGTTCCACGGCCCTGCGCATGACGCATGCGTGGGAGAAGGGGGAGCCTTGCCATTGGTCGCGCAGGTCTGTGTGGGCGTCGAACTGCACCACGGTCAGGGATTTTTTATATTTTTTCGCCAGCGGGCGGATGGCGGCGGTGGAGAGGCTATGGTCGCCGCCAAGCATCAGGACGAAACCTGCCTTTTTCATGGTGGCGGTGTATATTTTCTCCAGTTTGTTCACCATGGCTTCCGGCCCCCGGACATCCTGCTCCACCTCGTTCAAAGTGGCAAGGCGCAGCTTTTCGTAGTCCAGGCCCCATTCGGCGTCGAACAGCTCCACCTGGGAGCTGGCGGTCAGTATGGCTCTGGGGCCTTCGCGGGTTCCTGATATATAGCTTGTGGCGGCGTCGTATGGCACGGGCAGCACCGCGGCCTGCGCGCCGGAAAAATCGGGAGCTGTTATTTCAAGTCCGCCGAAACCATCCGCGCGAAATTGATCACCAAAACCGGACATTATTTCCATTCCTCCAAATCGGGACAAATTGCATATATAATAGGATATGGCTTATATCATGAGACTCCGAGCGAAATCTATCCTCCTCTTAGCTTTCATAGCTGTGTTGGGGGGGGCTTTTGCGCCTGCGTGGGCTGTGTCGGAAGGTGTGGAAGAAGAGGCCATCGGCAAGCAGTATGACCAGGAAATCGCCATCACGATGGGGTTTTACCAAGACAAGAAGCTCTCCGAGTATGTGGAACGGGTGGGGAACAAGGTGCTGGCCCAGGTGCATGAGCCGATGTTCGATTTCCACTTCAAGGTGGTGGACGACGCGATGGTGAACGCTTTCGCCCTGCCTGGCGGCTATGTGTATATCACCCGGGGGATGCTGGCCACGCTGAACGATGAGGCGGAGCTGGCCGGGGTGCTGGGCCACGAGATCGGCCACGTCACCGGCCATCACTCCGTGAAACAGATGAAAAAAAGCATAGCCCAGGCGCTTTTGGCTTTGGGTGGAATCATGCTCAGCCCGGAGATACGCAACAACGCCGGGGCATGGCTGACGGTGACCGCTTCCCTGGGGCAGCAGATTATCACCGGCTATGGGCGGGAGATGGAAATGGAATCGGACCAGGAGGGGCTGATCCTGGCCTATAACGCAGGATATGACCCTGGCGCAATAGTCAGTTTTCTTTCTACGATGCGTACTATAGAAAAGCTGGGCTTTCGGACATATCACAGCTTCATGGCCAGCCATCCGGACACGAGGGACAGGATTACCGAGGCTCAGGTGAAAAGCTCTCTACTGCAGGCTCGTGGGGAGAAAAAGGAGAGGTATCGGGACCGGTTCATGGACAACATGGAGGGCCTGAGATACGGCAAGCCGCGATGGAGGGGGGAGACTGCTCCACCATTCAAGATCGTGATCCACAAGGTGGCCGAGGGGGAGACTTTCCGTTCGATCGCTCGTGATGTGTCTGGCGATGGGGGGCGGGCGTTCGAGATCGCCGCCATCAACGGGCTGGAAATTGATTCTGCGCTGAAGGCGGGGATGAAGGTGAAGGCGCTGGTGGCCGCGGATGTGGCTGATGTTATTAAAATAAGAGTGGAAGAGGATAAATATGAAATCGGCGTTAGAGTTGGCGATGGAAAAGGCGGACCGTATGAGCGGGAAAAAAGCGGGGAAGCTGACCGGGGAACAAAAGGAAAAGATAGCACTGGTCCGTAACAAGGCGGAGGCTAAAAAAGCCGAGACGCAAATAATGATGGACGACCGGCTGAAGAAGATGGTGGAGGCTGGCGCCGCGCCGGAAGATGTGGAGAAGACCCGCCGCGAGTTTCTGGACCAGATGGATAAGATCGACCGGGACACCGAAAGGGAAGTGGAGAAGATTAAGGGATTGTAGGTACTTGTAATATTGAATTGCATGCCTCTCCCGGCTGCCTGTCAGCAAAGGCTCCAGCATGCCGTAGGTGGCCTGGTATATCACCGACGTGTCTTCACTGGTTCTGGATAACGCCCGCGACCTGGTGACCGTGGCGAAGCTTGTGGGGGACCAAATCGTTTTCCTTCTAAGCCACAGGCATTATGACCTGGACGAGCCTAAGCCTGTTGCTTTCGATTCAAAAATTGCCGAGCCTATGCGCAATGCCCTAAAGGGAAACTCCGGATCGGTTATAGGTTTGGATTACCGTGGGGTTCGTGTCCTGGCCGCTTACGAGCCGGTGGAGTGGCAAGGAGAGCGGATCGGTATCGTGCAAAGATCGATTTGTCGGAAATACGGGCGTCATTCGCCAGGGCTGGGCTCCTCTCGGCTCTCTGCGCGTTTTTCATTGTGGGGTTCGGGGCGTATATATTCAAGTGGCTCACGGCGCCCGTGGATTCGAGCCTGCGGGCTCCGCCTGAATCTTCGGCTGAGGATGGTACTGGTGGCATGTGGCGCAGGAGGAGTGAACCCTTTTTTCCTTGTGGCAGGCGATGCATTTTTGCGGCACTATGCCGCCCCCTTTGGCGTCGAACATGACCGTCTCCACCTGGTCGTGACAATCGAAGCACTTCACCCCAAGCTTTGTCATGTGCCTGAACATGACATCCACCAGAAAGTTGCCGCTGTGACGGATCGGCTTGGCCTTCGGCCCGGCGTGGCATCCCATACACTTTTTGTCAACGTACTTCCCCCCTTGGTAAAAGGTATTGTGGGACAGCAGAACGCCGGACTTGCGGGAGATGGGCTCCATTCCATGGCCCGAATTTTCCACATGGACATCCGAATGATGGCAATTCACACACCCCTCGGTCTTCACCAGTTTTAGGCTGTTCGTTTCACCTTTGTGCTCCCGATGGCAGTGGACGCACGTCGCCTTCGCGTCCACATCCTTGACCTTCAAGTGTTTTGGGTCGCTGTGACAAGTCCTGCATGGAGAATCCCTCAGCCCTTTAACCTCTGGATGGGCAAGAAGATAATGCTTTTGCCCCTCATGGCAGACTATACATTTGGCTTCGCTCACTCCTTTCCATGGCAGGTGGCAGCTTTCACAATCGTTCTCCAGCTCCTTGTGCTTCATGGACAACGGCCCATCCAGGAATATTTTTCCTGCCTGGGTCTGCCCCTTCACCCACACGAACACCACTATGGAAACACCCGCCACGATGGTGACGGCCAGCCTGCCGTAATCCCTTCTCATCGTCCCAGAGCCATGTCAGTAGTAAAACGATCCGAGGATGTGGAACGATAACGCCACCAGCAAGGCCATGGTCAGGGGTACATGGAGGTAGAGCCACACTCTCAGCGAATTGAGCATCGCCCATTTATAAGCCAGCCTCTCCTTTTCCACATAGATCGCCCCCACCAGAGACATGCCATACACTTCATTGGTTGGCGTCTCCTGCTGCAGGTTCACCATTTTGGCCTTGCAGGCTTTGATAACTTCCTCCTCCTCCGTGAAAATGTATCCCCAATTCACCCGATGGGAGGCCAGGCAGGGCCGGATATGTTTGTTGTACGTTTCCAGGAATTTGGCCGACCTATTTTCCGCCTGCTTATCCGCCTCCGCCAAAAGTTTATCGATCCTGGCGCCGATGACCTCCATGGTCATTACATGCTTTCCATATTTGGACAGGGAGAGGGGAACCACCTTATATAAAATAGCGCCGATGGCTCCGCTGGCGGTCACCAACAAAAATAGGGCCAGCAATAAGCCGCTTAGCATCCCCCCGGTCCGGAAGCCGGAATGCAGGAACACCAGGACGATGAGGATCACGCCCATGTATACGTGGGATTGGGCCCATGCGTGAAGCGACCCGATGGGCGCCCTGAGAAGACTTTTACGAACCCTGTATCCTGAAAGAATCACGATCAACGCCAGAGCCATGACACCATAAAAAAGCCCCATCCCGGCGCCTGGCGAGTAGGATGACTCGTCGATTTTCATTGAGTATCTGATGGCTAAAAGAGCGCCGACTATGACTGTAAAGAGGATCGGCCACGCGCTTTTGAGCAGGCTGTAATCGCTTTTCTCCAGGTTTTCCATGACCGATCA
>JAOUNV010000145.1 GCA_029880775.1 Nitrospinota bacterium
ATTCGACTGCCCATCCTGCTCCGAGAGGCTGTTTACAGACACCTCCGGCCCCACCGCGTGCCCCAGCTGCGGCTGGCGAGGACAGATACACATTCTGAAAGCCTTGCGCGAAAAAACGGAAAACGCTGGCGCCGCCACCCCCGACATGGCTGTATGCGCGATCCACCCCACAAAGCAAGCCGTGGCCACGTGCGCCGGCACCGGCGACTATATCTGCTCTCTATGCGCCGTGGAGGTGGATGGCGATATATTCAGCGCCAGCTATCTGAGCAAAGCCGGCAGAAAAAACGTGGCGAAAAGCTATGCCCGCCGCCTGGACAGGCCAGATGGGGCGATGACTTTCTGGATTCTTCTCACCTTATTTATCATAATTCTTGGACCGGTGTTCATTCCCCTGGCTATACACAGCTACACCAAGGCATGGAAACTGCGCAAAAACGATGAGCTTTTCAGGAGGATCTTCTCCCGGCTGGAGATTGGAGTCTGGGGTGTCATACTTTTCTCCATCACCGCCCTATACACTCTAGGCGCGGCGGCCATATTCCTGCGATAATATTATTTACATAGGAGCATACGATGCCAGTGGATCTGCGAGTACACAGCCTTGCCAGCAGAAAAAGTCTCTTGGTGATGGAAGACTCTCTGGTGATGCTGGAGCATAGCCAATTCAGCGACAGAATCCACAAGATCCTGTATGAAAGCATAGAGTCGATCATCGTATGGAAAAAGCTTCCGTGGCTCAAGATGACGTTGACCGCCCTGGCCCTGGGAGGTTTCGCGTATATTCCGTTCATAGGGACCGGATCACTGGCTAATAACGACACGCGCATATATCTTCTGATCGTTCTTGGCGTTTTTGTAGCGCTGGAGACCATTCTCCTGATACGCAAAAAGGTGTTCATACGAATCAACCATTCCGGCCTTGCGCTGGATCTGGCGTTTAGCGCTTTCCCATGGAAGGTAAGTAATTTCGTGGATAAGGTCCGTACTCAGGCGGAAAAAAGGCAGATAACACTTCGTAAAAAAAGGAACGAGGCAAAAGATATACCTGATATTGAAAGCGGACCGGATCATAGTCTCCCCCCGGTGGAGGACAACCCGGTTCGCTAAGCCTTCACCCGCAGGCCTAGGCTCTCAAAGCCTCACTTGACGTAGAAATCCACCGGCCCCATGGCCAGTTCCGTCCGCCGGTCACTCCCCAGCAGCGCCGCTTCCAGGCTATGCCCACCACGCCGCAAGGGCCACACCAGCCTGCCATCCGCCGTTACTCCCAGCGCATGCCCGTCCAGCTTCCATTCCACACTCTCCCCAGTCTTCAGCCCATCCACACGAAACTCCACTGCCTGATCCTTCTCCGGTGTCCGGGGATCAATGGCCAACAATAACCCATCCACCGGGTGCGCCAGCCTGGCTCTCCTGGCAGAGGAAGTGGTGGAATCTATTGCAGCATCCACAGTTCCAGGGACGAAGAGTTCGTCACGGCCCAGACATCCGGAGTTCTCCCGGCGGATTATTGCCCCCTCCTGGCATATCCGCTCCCTCACCAGCCTGGGGCTAAGATACAACGGCAACGCTGGTTGGTCGCGGTTCATCCGGGCAAAGACGCTTTGCAATAACATGGCCGGGCCAGACGCTCCGGTGAGCCCCGCCGAAGGAGTCCGCGACAAAGAACCCATCCACACACCCACCAGCCAGCGACTGTCATACCCGAAAGCCCATGCGTCGTGATACCCGGTGGACGTGCCGGTTTTCACCGCAATCCCCTGGGACATCGACATTGCCCCGGATGAGCTAAACTCCAGCCGCCGGGCCGTCCGGTCGGAGAGTATGTCACCAATTATGGAGGCGGTCTCCTCGGTAAATATTCTCCTGGGGGGCCCTTCACCGTTCGGTTCCATCAGCGCCTTAAGGGGGAGCGCCACTCCCCGGTTCGCCAGCGCCGTATAGGCCTGGGTCACCTGGTACAGCGGGGCCTCGCCAACGCCCAGGGCCAAGGCGTCACCATAGAACCCGGCGGCCTGATCCAGGCTTTTGATCCCTATAGCGCGCAAAAGCTCCAGGTAACTGTGACCACCCACCAGGCGCAACGTCAGCACCGCCGGGATGTTCAGCGAATTTGCCAGAGCGTCGCGCAGCGTCACCGGGCCATAAAAAGTCCTGCTGTAATTACGAAAGGAGTGGAGCCCGGCGCCAACTTTTGTATCCAGCGGCGCGTCATCCAGAATAGTGGCGGCGGTCCATCCGCTCTCCAAGGCCATTGCGTAAAGTAACGGTTTCAACGCGGATCCAGGCTGGCGAGGTGTAAGGACAGAGTCCAGATAAGATCCCGGATGCTCCTTCCCCCTGTCGCCATACGATACCCACGCCAGGATCTCGCCGGTGGAGTGATCCACCACCAACGCCGCGGCATTCACCGCTCGCGCGCCAGATAAGGCCTTCATCCGCTCATCAAGCAGGGCCACCACGTCCCGCTGCAGATCCATGTCCAGCGTAGTCCTGATCTTGCCGCCGGGCATGCGCCCCTTCTCTACCAGGTCCATGACATGCCTGGTGAAATGGTATGTATCCACGTCCGCCGCCGGCCCTTTCAGCTGGATCGGCGCCGTCTCAATCCACCGTCTCTCCTCCATGGAGACTAGTCCATCCGCCGCCATGAAGCCGCAGAGGATTTTGATTTGGCGGTCGATTCTTCCCGGATGTTTATACAAGTCATAGCCGGTGGGTCTTCTGGGGAGGATGGCCAGCGCCAGCATCTCTTTCTTGCTCAGCGAATCTAGTTCACGGTCGAAGTAATATCGCGCCGCCTGGGCCACTCCCCGCCTGTTGGAGGCATAGGGAACCTGGTTTATGTAGAACTCCAGAATCTCTTCCTTGGATGTAGTTCGTTCCAGCTGTGCCGCCTCGAATCCTTCCACCCAACGAGTCCAGGCGTTCCTGGGGCGCTTATGGAGCATCTTCACCACTTGTTCCGTGATGGTGCTTGCACCGCGAACCGCCTTCATATTCCAGATACATTGCCCCAGGGCGTGGAGACGAGCCAGCCAGTCCACTCCGTTGTGAGAGTAAAAGCGCTTATCCTCGGACAATATAAAAGCCCGGCGCATGAACTCAGGAATCTGGTGCAGAGGGACCACATCATCCATGTTCCATTCAGTCCGCTTTCCCGAAATCCTCTCGCCGTTGCGATCCAGCAAGACTGGCCCTCTGGCGCTTTCCGGCGCCATGGCAAGGGATTGGGGCAGGGGGCGCATGGTCCTGGCCGTCGCTGCGACCAGAGCCATGACACCAAGCCCCGCCAATATGGTTACGCTGAGAAGCAGTTTCTTATTCATTAATATCAAGCTCCCTGGAAAGACCCAGGCCGAAAACGTCCGGATCGTACATCTCTTCGGCGCGCGGCGGCATGGCGGCGAACCTCCCCGTGGCTATCGCCTGGGCCATGTAGGAGAGATGGTAATTGCCCGGTGGCAGGTATTCTGAATAGAACCGCGCCGAGTCGTGACGCAGTTCCTTATGGTAAAAGCTCCACATGGAGGTGTTGTAGAAGCTCCAGTCGGTGAACTGAAAGTACCAGGAGCCGCCCGAGGCCTGATACCTCGCTTCCGCCGCGTCCACCGCGGAGGATGTGGCCAGGTCTGTATTCACCGGCTCCAGCCCGCCCGGGACCGGGTCGTCCACCACCACAAAATTACGCGCCGCCGGAAGGGAGAGGAATATGTCCACCCGCACAAGGTCGCCCCGATGTATGGTTTCCTCCGGGTTCAGCAGGGTCCATTTGCCATCTTTCTTTATGCTAAACTCCTTGCGAATATCTATCCCGGCGTTCTGGCGTTGGGCCAGTTCCTTCCTCGGCGCGTATTGGACTCTGGCGGAGTAGTAGTACCTCCCCTGCCCTGCCTTGTCGACTTTCAAGGCGAGCTTCCTGCCGGCGTAGCTTTTCTTCATAGGGGTGGATAGCTCCACGGAGTTGTCCCGCACATCTGTGAACTCCGTCTTGCCCAGCGGCTGGTAGCCCAAGCTGGCCGATAGCTTCATGTCTGGACGGACGCTTTCATAGGCCCGGCTATATTCCACCAGCGCGTTCATGCAGAACATGTTTTCCTGGGTGTTCTCAAAGTGGTTCCGTTTGCCCCGGCTCTGGGTGATGAAGCGGACCATCTTGAAAGGAACATCGCCCAAGGCTGTTTTCCCTTCGGCCGTGGCCGCATAGGAAGAGAAGGCGGAGAGCGCGGCGCAGTTGGAACGCAACGGGGATTCCATGATCCGGGAGTATCCGTCGGTGTAACTCTCCGACAGGATGAACTTGCCGCCGGTCTGGTTAGCGTGGCCCAGCATCGTCTCCGCCGTGGACTTGGCCAGCTGTGCGGTCTCCTGGAATTTGAGCGCGGCCATCATGAAATGCGCCTTGCCAAAGAGGCTCATTCGCTCCACATGGCCCGCGTATCGCCGCACTTCCGCCGGCCCGGCCTTGCCCCGATTCACCATCGCCGCCAGCGCCACCGCCCGCACGGTGGAGGCCATACCATTGGAATACCAGTCGGGATAGACATTTCGTCGAAGCAGGTTTCGCAAGTATCCCGCCAGCTTTTCCTCCACAGCCGATGGGACTTCATGGCCATCGCGCCGCATCCAGTTGAACGCCAGCATGGTATACGCGCTCAGGTATGGGCTCACATACATATCGCGGGCCACATAGTAGGTCATCCCCCCGTTGGGCGCCTGATGGTGTACGGCCATGTCCAACGTCGCCTGGGGCAGGGTCTTTGATCCAGGCCATTTCAGGCTGTCGGGCAGATAACTTTTGAGCATATTGTAATGGGACGCCATCACGCCCTTGCTCAGCTTCTGCTCCCAGCAGATGTATGGATAGAAGCGCATATATTCGAACGCCCCCTCCACATTGCCTATGACGCTGGGAGATAGAACCACACCCACATAGCCCCAGTCCGGATGTATATCCTCCGGAAGCTTTATCGATTCCGTTATGGTCTTCTCCGTGGTGGAGCCGTAGTTGGCGGCGGTCAACGGAACTCGCCGTTTTTTGACAGGTGTCTTATGGATCATGGCGTCGGTATCCATCTCATCACCGGCTGTGACATGGAACACGATTTCACCCTCAGGCTTATCGGCGGTTTCCTCCACTCTCTTCGTGACTACATCCAGCCAGACGGTTTCCCTTTTGTATGGAGCCAGATCAATAACCGTGGATGTGGAGGAACTGCCAAAGAAAAACTTGGTTTTGACATCCCCCTTGGCCGTGATCCGGACCTGGATGGATCTCTGTTTACCTGTCCTGTTCATTACGTTAAAGCCAGCCTTGAAGGTATCCCCCTCGGTCACCTGGTTCGGCATCACGGGCCTGGCCTCGGTGGGCCTGTTCACTTTGAAACTTCTCTGCCCCAGCCCCATCCTGTCCTCCGGTGTCACCGCCATAGCCAGAACGCGCCACCCGGTCAAGTTGTCCGGCGCCTTAAAAGTGACCTTGGCGTTCCCCTCCGCGTCCACCGGGACGGAGGGATTCCAGTAAGCCACGAACTTGAATAGACTGCGGGTGGCCAGGTCCGCGCCCCCTCCCCCGCCGCCCCCGGCGTTGGCGCCTTTCTTTTCGAACTTCTGACGCCCGATCAGCCGGGTCAAGGTGCTGAAGTTGATCACGTCCAGTGGATCAAGCTTGTAAAACCCGGAGTATGGGTCATACTTTGATGTCCCGCCCTGCAGAAGATCTAGCACCGCCTCGTCCAGCGCCACCACGGCGATTTCCACCGGCGGTTGTTTCCCCGCTACGGGATGCCGCGGCTTTGCATTCAATGTGACAGTCACAGTGTCGCGAGGGCGATACTCCTTTTTATCGGTGGTCACGGTGGTGTCTATCATCTTGTATTCGTCCCGCACCGGCGCCGTGACGTATCCCATCC
>JAOUNV010000146.1 GCA_029880775.1 Nitrospinota bacterium
GTGCTATGGCGGCCCTATCCGCAACGATGGGGCGGGGGAACAGCGGGAACTGCCTGTTGTCAAAAGCGATTACGTTGAAAGTATCTGTCTCCTTCAGCCTGTCCAGCGCCATTAAAAGCGCTCGCCTGGCCTGCTTGATGCTCTCCCCGGCCATGGAGCCGGAGATATCTAGCACGAAAATAACTTCTCTGGGAACTGTTGTGTCCGGGAGTGTCATCGGCGGTGTCAAAGTCAGCAGCGAATAGGTCGCCTTATCGGTTTTCTCCGAGAAAACGGCGGCGGCAGGCGCATTCACGGCAGGCTTCCACTCCAGGCTAAAATCGCCATCGGCGAAATAGCTTCCGTCCAGGGTCACCAGGATGCGGCTCGATCCATCATTGTGCGCCTTTATCTTGTGAGTCGCGCTGCGGATATATTCCATAGGATAACCGGGCATCAGGTCCACCTCCAGGGTGACCGGATTCATCTTCCCCTCAGCAGGGGTATTGACCGGGGGTGTGATAGCCGAGGCGTCCGGGACCTGATCAGTATCCGGCGCCCATCCCATGCCGGAACCTGAGCGATCCGCCAATGGCGCCCCAGGGATATAGCGAGGCCCCACCACCATGGGGAAGCGTAGCGAGCTTATCCCATGATCCTGCGTGACCATCTGCTGGTACTCTATCTCCACGGTCACTCTCCCCCCCGGTTCTATATTGGCCACCGATATGGTAAAGATGTTCGGCCTGTTCTGGTTCACCAGTCCCGCTCTTTTCCCCTGGGCCTTGGCGGTGTTGTAGGTTTTCTTCGCTTTCTTTTTTTCCTGGACCACTCCCTCTATAACTCGACCACCGATCAACAGCCTCATTCCGTCCACCGCCGCGCCCGCTGGCAAAGGGAACACATACACCCCCTCGGCCCACTGGTTCCAAGGGTTATGGAACTGCTGGCTCACTCGCGCCCGGACCAGCGGCCCGGTGACGGTCATCCGGACATGACTGCTCAGAAGGGGCGCCATATCAGGATCACCATTCCTAACTATGATCAAACCTCCGGCGCCTGGCTTTGCCAGCATGCGGGAAAGTTCCGTCTCCTGCGCTGCCGAAGCCATGGTGGAACCCGCCACCATTAAAACGAAACTGATGATACTTATAATTGCTCGTGATTTGATTTCCATTTAATCCTCCATTGTTTTTATGAAAGCCGCCCCAAGGCGATAGGGGGTGGAGGCGGGAGCGCCGATCGGCCAGAAAGGCCATTCGGCCGATCAGGCCTGATTCGCCCCGGAACGGCTATCGATTTCTGTTTAGAACTCATTCGCTTAGTGGGCGCCTTGCTGTGCCTCGCTGCGCCTTGGCGCTTTGTTGCGCCTTGGCGCTTTGTTGCGCCTTGGCGCTTTGTTGCGCCTTGGCGCTTTGTTGGCGTTTTGTCTTTATTCGGCACCGGCAGAGGCATGTCCCATGCCATCTGGCAGGCTCTATGTTGGTGTTGGAGCATCCATGGAATGCCTCGGGTCTTTCCCCGTTTCGACTATCCATCCGATTCTCCTCCCTTCCCCACATATCCGCCGTGGCCATCCGCATCTCCTTTCCTGTGTTCCCACCTGGAAACCATTAAATCAATTCCGTATGAAGAGCCGGTGGTTGCAAAATGAAGAAAGGCGCCAGAGAAAATGAAAAACCGGTGAAGGAAAGAAAATGAAGTCTTTCTGGCGGCCAATCGGCGTTATACTCTTCCCAAGGAGGCGAGATAAATGTCGAAAATAATAGGGATAGTGGAGGACGACCCCGACCAACTGGAAAATTACGCCGACGCCATGCGGCGAAAAGGCTACGAGCCTGTTGCGTTTTCCAAAGCCGACCTGGCACTGGAGGCCTTTACCAAAAACCCGCCCGACCTGGCGGTGCTGGATATAGCGTTGGGCGCCGATGTGGACGGAGGGTTCCAACTGTGCCGGAGCCTGCTGGCGGCCCATCCGGATCTGCCGGTGATCTTCCTCACCGACAGGGTGGACGAAATCGACAAGATATCCGGCCTGCGCATGGGCGCGTGGGATTATGAAACCAAACCGATATCACTTAACTTCCTGGCGGAAAAAGTGGCCGCAATTTTCCGGATCATGGAAAGCCGCAGCCAGCCCCAGGGAAAGGGGGAAGGGCCCATCAAAACCGGCGACCTGACCCTGGACGAGAACCGGATGACTGTCACATGGAAAGGAACTCCGGTGGACCTGACTCTCACCGAGTTCCGCATCGTGGCGGCGCTATGCCGTCGGCCAGGGGATGTGAAGAGCTATGAGTCGCTGATGGATTCCGCTATCCAGACCGTGGTGGCCAACAACACGGTCAACACTCATGTCCGCCATATCCGCAAGAAGTTCGTGGGAGTGGATCCGACCTTCGACAAGATACAAAATGAATACGCTCTGGGATATCGCTGGGCCGAGGATTAAGGTGACCTGAAGATACATGAATTAAAGGAACTTCTTAAAATATGAGATTGGGTATCAGGGCCAGGCTCGGGTTTTTGGCGTTGGCGTTTCTGGTCATACCGTTTCTGGGCTATATCTCCACGGTGGAGATGAAGCGGTTCATGCTACGCCACCAGCAGTCATCCCAGTTGATCGCCGCCAGAGCTATGGCCGCCGCCATGCATGGCCGGTACGACCTGTTCCACCTTCAAAAAAGAAAAAAGTCTGGAGAGTTGGAGGACACGGCGTTGTATATCCATCGCGCTTCAGGACCTTTCAGGATCGATGGCGACAGCGCCGAGTGGGCGGCGGCGGTCGGGAGCGCCCGCAGGTATGGCCGGGAAAGCCTGCTAATGGAATCGGGATCCGGTTTCGACCCTGGCGCCGATGGGTTCGAGCTGGCGGTGGCGCGCTGGGAAACCAATATTTATATCCTGATATCAGTTCAGGACCAGGCTGTTGTTCCGCTTTCAAGGGGCCGATCCAATCCACGGAAAGTGGATCATCTGACGCTGGGCCTTGGGGATCCGGAAAAGGAGGGCGCCGAGTTTATCATTCCCGTATCGTCCAGTAATGAGCTGCTCTTCCTGAAGAAGACAGGGGGGGAGGGAAAGCTTGTCAGAAATGAAACTCTGGCTGGGAGGATGAAACGGACAGCCAATGGCTACGTGATGGAGGTCGCGATTCCTGAAAAGGTAATCGCCCGAACCATGGCTATCCGGATAACGGTGGCGGATGTGGATGACCGCACACTGGGGCGGGTGAAGTCGGTAGTGGGGCCCTTGGACGAGGGGCGCAAGGGCCTTTTGCGTCTGGCGTATCAGGAGTCGCCACAAATCCAGTCCATGCTGGGCAACCTGCATTTGAGTGGCGTGGAGGCGATGGTGTATGACAGGGCCGGGAGACTGCGCGCATCCACCAGCCGGGCGAATGGTGGTGATGACCTGGCGGTATTGAGGATTCTGTCCAATGGCGCATCCGCGCATACCACTATAAGGCAGGGCCTGAAAGGGGAGATGGTGGTGGCTGCCGCTCCCATCAAAGACGATGGGGGCGCGATCCTGGGGGCCGTCATCCTGGAGCGCTCCACCGGCGCCGCTCAGTCGATGCAGGACAAGGCGATGGAAAATACCCTATGGGGCGCCATGCTGGCTTTTCTGGTGGTGGCCGCTGGGTTGGCGGTATATTCCACGCGGCTTTCGCTACGCATTCACGGGCTACGCGGAGAAGCGGAGAAGGCGATAGACCAGGCGGGCCGCGTGCAGGTGGAGACCTTGCAATCCAGCCGGGAATCTGGAGATGAGATCGGTGACCTCTCCCGCTCCATCTCCGGCCTGCTGAAAAAGCTGCGCCGCCATCACGATTTTTTGACGATTCTGCCCAGAACCCTCAAGCACGAGATCAACAATCCGCTGAACACTATCACAGTCTCGCTGGAAAACCTGGCGGCCCAGGAGCCGGAGGGAGCGGGCGACAAGTATATCCAGAGCGCCGGGCGGGGGGCGGCGCGGCTGCGGGAAATCGTCGACAACCTGGCGGAGGCGGCCAGCGTGGAGGACTCTATTAAAGAGGAGCGCTTCGAGGGCGTCAGCCTCCCCATGATAGTGGAGCGGTACATGGAGAACAGCGCCGGAGTCTATCGGGATCACCAAGTCAGGTTCGTAAATCTGGCGGGGGATTGCGCCATCATCGGGTCCGATTCCAGGATAGAGCAGTTGCTGGACAAATTGATGGACAATGCGGCGGATTTTGCTCCAGCTGGAGGGGTAATCGAGACCAGGCTGGAGCGCAAGAAGGATAGAGTATATCTCACGTTTTATAACGATGGGCCGCCTATCCCGGAAGGCATGTCGGAGAGGATATTCGATTCACTGGTGGCTGGCAGGGAAGGGGGGGAAAGGGGCAGGGCGCATCTGGGGATCGGGCTATATGTGGCGCGGGTGATCGCCGAAGGTCATGGAGGATCCATATCAGCTGGGAACAGCCCGGACGGAAAGGGGGTGGAAATATGTATGATTCTGCCCGTGGCGCCGAAGGGATGAATTACAATAAAGCGGTGAAGTTTCTAATTTAATCCGGATACCTAGGGAAATAATATGACAGCAAGCGAAAACACCCCCGCCGCTGAACGGTTCTTCATGTGTCGGCCTGATCATTTCAATGTGGAGTATGTGATCAACCCGTGGATGGAGGGGAATATCGGCAAAGCCGACCCCGCAAAAGCCATCGATCAGTGGGGCATGCTCCACCAGTTGATCAGTGATCGGGCGCAAGTGGAGCTGATAAACCCGGCGCCGGGACTGCCGGACATGGTGTTCACAGCAAACGCTGGGTTGATCCTGGGGCAGGATGTGATCCTGTCCCATTTCGCCCACCCGGAGCGCCAGGCGGAAGAGGGGCTGTTCCGGAAATGGTTCGAGGATCATGGGTATAAAGTAACAACTGTTCCCGACGGAATATTTTTCGAAGGGGCTGGTGACGCTCTCTTCGATGGCGCCGGGCGCAGGTTGTGGGCGGCGTATGGCAACAGGACTTCGCTATTCTCCCATCCGTTCCTGGCGGACGCGTTCAACATTGAGGTGGTGAGCCTGCGGCTGGTGGACCCCAGGTTCTATCACCTGGACACATGTTTTCTCCCGTTGCCGGACGGCGCCGTAGTCTGGTATCCGGGCGCCTTCGACACCCGGTCCAACCGAATTATCGAAAGCCTGGTTCCGGAGCATATGCGGATTATTGTGGGGGAGGATGACGCCCCCAGGTTTTCCGCCAATGCGGTGGTGGCCGGGGATGTGGTGATCATGAATTGCGCGTCTGAGAAGCTCTCCCGCGCGATACAAAAACGTGGATTGAAGGTGGAAGTGGTCGACTTTTCCGAATTCATAAAAGCAGGTGGCTCTGCAAAGTGCCTGACTCTGAGGCTGGACCAGACGGCGGCGGCGGATAGAAAAGGGGCAAGCCAGGTGGTGGCCCGGGCGGCGCAGATTGAGGGACAACTCATAGATTCGGCGTTGCTGAGCATGATATGCGATACCGTGGCCGATTCCGGCGGAGCGTTCCATGTGCGGGATATGCGTCTGGGAAACAAAAGATACGAGCCTTCCTCTGTGATGATGGATGTGGCGGCGCCGGGGGAGGCGGAGCTGGACGCCATCATGCAAAGGATCATAAAGCTGGGGGCGCGCCTCCCCTCGGGCGAAGTGGTGGACGCTACGCTGGCCCCTGCGCCCAGGGATGGGGTGGCTCCGGAGAAATTTTATAGCACCACCATATATCCCACCCAGGTGCGTGTGGAAGGCAAATGGCTGGAGGTGGCGGACCAACGAATGGACGGGATCATCCTGGTGAAGGATGGCGCGGCGAAATGCATGCTGATAAGAGACTTGGGCAAGGGGGATCTGGTGGTTACGGGTGGAGATGGCATCCGGGCAGTGGCGCCGATGGCCCATCGCTGGACCGATGGCGG
>JAOUNV010000147.1 GCA_029880775.1 Nitrospinota bacterium
ACCAGGTCCAGGCGCTGGAGCAAGCCAAGGAGGAGAAGGAGGCTCACGGCCAGATCGAATCGCACCACCCCGGCTTCCTGCTTGGCCAGGACACGTATTACGTTGGCTGGGTCAAGGGGATCGGCAAGATATACCAGCAGACTGGTATCGACACTTTTTCCAACACCGGATTCGCCAAGTTGTACACGGAAAAAACGGCCGTCACCGCCGCCGACTTTTTGAACGACAAGGTTCTGCCTTTCTTCGATTCTCAAGGTGCGCGGCTGTTACGGGTCCTCACTGATCGCGGCGCCGAGTACTGTGGCTTGCGCGAGAACCACGCGTACCAGCTTTTCCTGTACCTCAACGATATTGATCACAGCCGCACCAAGGCGCGGCATCCACAGACCAACGGTTGCACGGAGAGGCTGAACCAGACCATCAAGGATGAGTTTTACGCGGTGGCGTTCCGGAAAAAAGTTTATCGTTCGCTGGAGGATATCCAGGCTGATCTGGACGCGTTCATGGACGAATACAACACCGAGCGAACCAATCAGGGCCGTTATTGCCAGGGCCGGACTCCGATGAAGACTTTCACCGATGGACTTGAGCTCTATGAAAAATACGTCAACGAGAACGAAGAGGAGGGTAATATGGAAGCGGCATAACCGGACCAACCGGGAGGCCGATTGTAAACACAACTAGTGACTATCGCAGCCAAGTTATTTCTCCTCTTGACTATAATCTTCTCTAACGATAGACTGTTCAGTTCTTGGGGCTGTGGCGCAGCTGGGAGCGCGCTTGAATGGCATTCAAGAGGTCAGGGGTTCGATCCCCCTCAGCTCCACCAAGAATTCAATAAGCTATGGTGGATTCCTACCTCTCTATCGGCCACTTGCTACCAATCTGCTACCTGTCTCTCACCTTTTCCAACTTTTTCGCGGCATCTCGCAACGATGAATCCCCAGCCATGTGGGCGTATTTCATCGTCATTTTTATGTCGCAATGTCCCATCCACTCCTTTATGTCCGCGATCGGCACTCCGCCCTTACGAAGCGAAGTGGCGCAATCATGCCTCAAATCGTGAAACCAAATTTCTCAATCCCGGCAAGCCTGCAGGCCTTCTTGAAGTTCTTGCTCACATAGTCCGGCATGTAGGTGAGCCATCTTAATTGGTAAAAACGTGATCCGTTGGCGGAGTGGTGACCATACGGCTTCGCGCCTCTTTCATACTTAAGGGAACCTCTAATTATTCGCAATAAAAGCAGTTTAATGAGAAAATGCTATTGGCGTAATAGCGCAGGAGCTTTCCCGTGATTCAGCCCGGCTTTTCCGATATTTCGGACCGTTACGATAAGTTGGACAAGCTCGGTGATCCGGCGCCAAAGCTTGAATTCGTGGTTGGTTGAAAAGCTCTTCATTTCCCGGCGCCGATTCATAAAAACCTGCATCTTACCTGTATGACCACCGCAAACATCCATGGAGGGGAATCATGGTTGTTCATTTTTTGAGCGCCTCTTTTACTTCTTCTCTCCTCGCCCTATCACCAGCTTGCGCGAATCTGGGTGGTAATATCGGTCACCCAGGCGGGGCGCCGAAGAAACTGATCGGTTAAGAAACAGGGGCGGATGTTATCGGCCTATAGATTATCGCCCGCAGGGCGGCGGCGTTTGATCTCCTCGCGTATCTGGTCCGGATTTTCCAGGCCCGCCTGAGCGATTTCATAACCGGAGGTTCCGGCCGATCCTATTAGCACGGAGCCAATTCCAAAAATCCTTTCCAGGATTCCCTGTCTCGAATCCACGGACCGTATGTTGTCGTACCGGACCTCGGTCACCACCTTGGAGATGATCCCCCTGCGCTTGTGTATATGGTCTTCGCGAAGCTCCATCCAGCTCCCATACTTGCGCAACACTATTCCCACGCTCCAGAAGGCGGCCAGCCCCATCAACGCATACGGCGCCCATTTACTGATCTTCCCTATGGTTTTTCTGTTCACCTGCAACTTCATCTGCACGTCTTTCGGAACCCCCATCTTGCCTGAAATCTTCACTTTATTTTCCAGGGCCCTAGCGCCTTTTTCCAGGTCATCGTTAATCGGGTTGATAAACCCGATGTATATCCCCGCGAGCAAAACAAGAATCGTCACTATAAAATCCTTGGTGAAATACATCTAGGAAGTTTTACACATTATCGTTTCGTATGGCATTGCTGGATCCCCTTCAACTCGATAGGCGTTTATATCTTAGTATGATCGTTTGCAACGTTCCGGCTCCTGATTATTACCATTATATGACAGTAATCTCAAGAAAATTAACCTGAACAAAAAACCCCTTAGCCAGAGCGGGGCGGCGGCCATTACCCCCCTGGTTTGGCGTAGCGGTCTATCAGGCTGAATATCTCTTCTATCTTCTCGTCTCCTTCCCCTTTTTCCACGGCGTGCTTGACGCAGGTCTTGATATGCCCTTTTAAAATCTCCATGTTCGCCTTTTTCAGCAGCGATTGGACAGAGAGGATCTGCTTGGAGATATCTACGCAGTAGCGCTCCTCCTCCACCATCCTCACAATGCCGTCCAGTTGTCCGCGGGCCGTCTTCAGCGTCAACAATGCCGAGCCCTTTACATCATGTAGCATGGCGCCGCCCCTATTCGGCGGAGGCCACAGCGGTGGGGGTGTATCCCGCCTCGCTCACCGCGTCTTTCAGGGCGATATCGGTCACCTGCGGGTTGACGATCACATCAGCCTTCTTTCCTTCCAGGTCCACCTTCACATCGCTCACCCCACCTATCTCGGTCAGCGCCTCAGTGACGTGGCGGACACAGTTGTGGCAAGTCATTCCTTCGATCGAAATTGTCTTTTTCATTTTCTTTCTCCTTGTGTTTAGTTGAATCGTTTCAGTCGCAAGGCGTTGGTCACCACCGATACCGAGCTCATACTCATGGCCGCCGCCGCGAAGGCTGGCTGGAGCAGAGGTCCGCCGAAAAGAACCAGCGCCCCCGCTGCCACCGGTATCCCCATGGTGTTATAGAAAAACGCCCAGAACAGGTTCTGCTTTATATTGCGTACCATCGCCCGGCTCAGCCGCGCCGCCCGGGCCACGCCACGCAGATCGCCAGACATCAGCACTATATCGCCGGTCTCCATGGCAACGTCTGTCCCGTGCCCCATGGCGATCCCCACATCCGCCCTGGCCAGCGCCGGAGCGTCGTTGATCCCGTCACCCGCCATGGCCACCTTGCGCCCCTGCGCCTGCATCTCGCGCACGATCCTTTCTTTATCTTCCGGCAAGGCGCGGGCGGCCACTTCGTCAATCCCCGCCTCGGCGGCGATCGCATTAGCGGCCCGCTCAGAATCCCCGGTGATCATCATGGTGGTGATTTCCATCGCTTTCAGCTCCGCGATTGCCTGGCGGCTGCTTTGCTTGATCGGGTCCGCCAATCCCATCACCGCCGCCAGCTTTCCATTCACCGCCAGGGCCAGGGGAGTTTGCCCAAGTTCGCCCAGCTCGTCGAGGATTGAATCGCCAGGCGTAATATCCGCGCCTTCCTGCTTCACAAAATCAGGTTTGCCCACGATCACCCGCTGCCCCTCCACCACTCCCACCACGCCAAAGCCAGGTGTGGACTTCACGTCATCGGCAATGCGGACCTGGATGCCGCGCTCTTGCGCTCCACTCACCACAGCTTTTGCCAGCGGATGCTCGGAGCCAGACTCCACCGCCGCCGCCAATCGCCACAACAGGTCTTCATTAAACCCGTTCAGAGGATGGAACGATACCACCGCCGGTTTGCCTTCGGTGATGGTGCCGGTCTTGTCGAACACGACTGTGTCCACCTTGTTCATGATCTCCAGAGCGGCGGCGTCCTTTATCAATATGCCCAGCTCCGCCCCCCGGCCAGAACCCACCATGATGGCGGTGGGAGTGGCCAATCCCAGGGCGCAGGGGCAGGCGATGATCAGCACGGATATGAATATGGTGAGCGCGAAGGTGAAGGGCTGGCCTGACAGCAGCCATGCCACGGACGACAGAAGAGCCACCGCCAGCACCACCGGCACGAACACGCCAGACACCTGATCCGCCAGTTTGGCGATAGGCGCCTTGGAGCCTTGAGCGTCCTCCACCAGCTTGATTATCCGGGCCAGGGTGGTTTCCGCGCCAACCTTCTCCGCACGTACCTCTACAGCGCCCTCGCCGTTGATTGTCCCACCGGTGACCTTGTCACCTGGTTTCTTGAACACCGGCATGCTCTCTCCGGTCAGCATAGACTCGTCGACAGTAGTCTCCCCTTTCAGGAGCATGCCATCGGTGGGGATCTTCCCTCCCGGGCGGACCAGCAATACATCGCCATGGGCCACATCCTCCAGCGGGATGGTCCTGGTGATTCCGTTTTCTATTAAAGTGGCCTCCGCCGGGGCCAGGGTCATAAGACGTTTTATCGCCGACGAAGCGTTTTTCTTTGCCCTGTCCTCCAGGTATTTGCCCAGCAACACCAGGGCGATGATAAGCCCGGCGGCCTCGAAATAAAGATCATGGACCATATGATGGTTTCCCATGAAGATGGCCGCTGTCCCAATGATCGAGTAGAGGGCTGCGGCGCCGGTGCCCATCGCCACTAGTGTATCCATGTTGGGCCCACCATGAATGGCGGCGTTGTAGCCGGAGGTGTAGAACCTGCGTCCAGCAAAAAGGATGGGTATGGTCAACAGCAGTTGGAGCAGGGCGAATCCGACAGGGCTGGCCTCCGGAGCGATGAATCCTGGCAAGGGCATCCCCGCCATCGAACCCATGGTGACAATGCCCAATGGGATGGCGAACGCCGCCGCCAGAGCCAGGTTGAATATGGGACGATGGATCAGCGGCTTGTCCGGCTCCTTTTGGGCATGAGCTTCCAGCGCCTGGTAACCCGCCTTCTCAATAGCTTTTTTCAGGTCGGATAATCTGGCCTTGGCCGGGTCGTATGTGACAGTGGCTTTTTCCGTGGCCAGATTCACCGCCGCCTCCACCACGCCATCCGTCTTTTTCAGTTGGCGTTCCACTCTGGATGAGCATGCGGCGCAGGTCATGCCTCCCACGGGAATGACGGCCTTTTCAGGAGCCGGTTCGGAGGCGTGGTATCCGGCTTTCTCCACCGCCTGGATAACATCTGTCTTGCCCAGATCGGGAGATGCGGGAATTACCACCAGCTTCTCAGTCATCAGGTTCACAGTGGCCTGGGCCACGCCAGGTACTTTATTCACACGCCGCTCGATAGCGCTTGCGCAGGAGGCGCATGTCATCCCGTCGATATCGAAGGTCATCTTTTGGGGATCAGTTGAGTTCGCTTTTGTTTCGTCTGTTTCTGTAAGTATATGAGATTCGATCGATTCAGTATTGTCACTCATGTTCAGTGCCTCCAGTTCCGTCCACCTGCGCCAAATACCTGTTCGGCGGTATCCCCACCCCACCGGGGGAGGGGCTACGTATAAAATATGATATTATCATTGAAATGTCAATAGCCTGTGTGTATGTATGTAGGCGAATGTAGGCGAACACTGTTCTCTTCACTAGGAATCACTGTTAGCTTCAATTTTTGATTGTAACTAATCGATACCAGCAAACCCTTGATTGTAGGCGAACACTGTTCTCTTCACTAGGAATCACTGTTAGCTTCAATTTTTGATTGTAACTAATCGATACTGGCAAATTCCTGATATCAGCGCATTTAGCCCCTCTTTTTTTCGCTTTTAAAGGCCCTTGAAATGGGAATTAATTTGCAATTAACGGCCATATCTATTCCCCACGCCTCCGACATGACTTATAATGCTTATGGCGTCTGCGACACGGTGAATCTCCCCGCCGTAGCACGGCAATAATGCCGGAGCGCAATGTGGGGGAAATGGGAGTCCCCACCAGGCGCCACTATTTTTGACCACTT
>JAOUNV010000148.1 GCA_029880775.1 Nitrospinota bacterium
CCTTTGGCGGGCGTGTCGTCCATAAAGACCTTGATGATGGGCCGTGGGGTCCATATAAAAAAGGGTGACAGTGAATCCCAGAACCATTGGTGAGCTAAGAGAATCCGGATACCAACCGGCGCCGGTGAAGGCCGAAGTGGAGCGAAACCTCATCCGCGCCATGGAGGCGGGGGAGGAGCTGTTTCCCGGAATCGTGGGTTACGATTTCACCGTCATCCCCCAGGTGGTCAACGCCATCCTCTCCCACCACGATATGGTGTTTCTGGGCGAAAAGGGCCAGGCGAAAACCAGAATGATGCGCGCGCTGACCAGGTTCCTCGACGATAAGATACCGGTTGTCTCCGGTTGCGAAATCAACGATAACCCATACGATCCCATCTGCCTTTCGTGCAAACGCAAGATCGAGCAGCATGGCGACATAGTCGAGATCGAATGGCTGCCAAGAGATCGCCGGTATGGCGAAAGGCTTTCCCCAGGCACCAAGATAGCCGACCTGATCGGCGACCTGGACCCGGCAAAAGTCGCCGGAGGGGCGCCCCTGGCCTCGGAGGACGCGTTGCACTTTGGCTTGATTCCCAGGATGAACCGTGGTGTCTTCGCCATCAACGAGCTGCCCGACCTGGAGTACCTGATCCAGGTGTCCTTGTTCAACATACTAGAGGAGCGCGACATCCAGATCCGAGGATATCCCATCCGGTTTCCCATGGACGTTTTGCTGGTCTTTTCCGCCAATCCGGAGGAATACTCCCGTTCTGGCAAGATCATCACCCAGCTAAAGGACAGGATCGGCGCCGAGATCAGAACTCATTATCCATCCACCAGAGAGGCAGGTCTGAAAATAATGGACCAGGAGGCGAAGGTGGACGTGGGGGAGGGGTACCAGCTGGACGCGCCAGACTTCATGCGCGATATCGTGGAGCAAATCACTGTAGAGGCGCGCAAGTCATCTCATGTAAACCAGAAATCTGGGGTTTCCGCCAGGCTGTCTATCACAAACTACGAGACCCTGGTGGCGAACGCCCGTCGACGGGCCATCACTCTGAAGGAGAGCGTGGTCACCCCCAGGATATCGGATCTTAATTACCTGTACACCAGTTCCCAGGGGAAAATTGAGCTGGACCCGTTCCGCGAGGAGTCATTGACGGAAACCCAGGCGATTGAAAAGATCATAGAAAGGGCGGTGCGGGTAGTCTTTACGGAAAGAACCGCAGGTATGGATATGGACCCGGTGGTGGACGCGATCGCTGGCGAGATCCGCATAGAGACAGGCGATATGATCCCCTCCGCCGATTACAAAACTATTGTGTCCGCCGCGCCACAGATTTGGGAGCCGGTCCATGCCCTGGGGGGGGATAAGTCGGACCAGGCGCGGGCCGCATGTGTGGAGTTTATCCTGGAGGGGCTATACCTCACCGGCAAGCTGAACCGGAAAAAGATAGGGGAGATGGCCGCTTACCGGGGGAAATAGGGCGGCGCGTGGGGAAACTTGAGTCCAGGCTATAAACCTAGATCCACCTCGATATACCCCTTGCTGCAGCCATATGCGCAACCTGGACCAAACTGGAATTTCCAGCCAGAAGAACCTACAGGCACTTCATTGGCGTAATTTCCTATTGTTTCTGCTCCGATCAGGAGAGGGTCCAGACTGATCCCATCCGCAATAGTGAGTGAGCGAAAAGATACACTCCCTTTTTTTCCATTGGGATCTATGAAGCCGGACAGATTCCAAGGATCCTGGGCTTGCTCGTTGGGATAAGATAGATTCGAGGCTTTAATGTTTACGACTAGGAAGACATTTCCCTCGGTGTATGGTGTCATAGTGTTGCCATACATGGATATAATGGAATCATGGTATCCAGCGGAATTAACAGTGAGTTCCCAATAACCGTTGTTGATGGTTTCCCCTATCACTCCAGTGGTCACCTTGGGAACATTTGTGGAGCTGCTTGTCTCCCCGGAGCCGCCGCAGCCGGATAGCATGATTGCGGACAATATAGCTGCTATTCTAGATAAACGCCTCATGAGCCCCTCCTTTGCCGAATGATCGCTATAACGTACAGGTTGTTGACGCGGCTTGAGTCCAGGCTATAAACCTAGATCCACCTCGAAATATCCCTTCTTACATCCAGTAATGCTGCAACGATCTCCAAACATGAACCTCCATCCTGAAGATCCTTCGGGAACCTCCCGGGCATAGTAGCCCACTGATTCGCTTCCTAAAGCTGGATGATGAAAGCTGATTTTATCTTTCATATCCAACACTGTGCCGGATATCTGGCCAAAATTGCCATCAGCATCAAACATCCAAAACATAGCCCAAAGAGAAGACTTGTTGGGGTCTGGTGGGTTTGTGAATGACAGGTTCCTTATCCTTAAGTTTATGACCAGGAATGTGTCGCCCGCATTTGAAGGAGTCACTTCCCCTTTCGGAATAATGACGGTGTCTTGGAAATTTGCGGAGTTGACAGTAATCTCCCATACGCCATTTTCGAGAGTCTCTCCTACCACTCCCTTGGTTACCGTAGGAACATTTGGGAAATTACCTGAATCCCCGGAGCCACCAGAGCCGCCGCAGCCGGATAGCATGATTGCGGACAATATAGTTGCTATTCTAGATAAACGCCTCATGAGCCCCTCCTTTGCCGAATGATCGTTGTAACATACAGGTTGTTGACGCGGTATGTCAATATATTTAGTTAGTATTAACAGGAATCCTGGGGGATGATGGCAATGGCCCCCAATGAATCGCGCAGCCACTCCTTCACGACTCGGCGCATCTAAATATAAATGTCGATTGCTCCTTTATCGGGCAATAAGGTTATAATGTATCCGTGATGAGCCATAGGAATTCTCGTCATCATCTGATCACATAAAAGGGGGCGCCTAATGAAAGTGTCAAACATAGATGATCTGAAAAAAATAGTGGCGGGTTGCGCCACTGTGAATGGCCAGGTGAAGGTGACCGATCCGGGGGCTTTCAGGGGCGAGGTTCTCGACCGTCTGGTGTATAACGCGGTTTTCGCCGGCGACCAGGAGGTGCGGGGAATGGCGCGATGGTTGATAAAAAGCGCCGCCATGGATCTTGGGGTCTGGTCCGCCAGCATCCAGGGGCTGTACGATGCGATGGGGCGTGGTGACTTAAAGAATCAATACACCGTCCCTGCGGTGAATATCCGCGGGCTATCCTATGACGTGGCCCGAGCCCTGGTGCGAGCCGCCATGAAAAACAACTCGGGGACATTCCTGTTTGAGATCGCCAAGTCGGAGATCGCCTACACGCTGCAGAGCCCAGCCGAATACTCCACAGTAATGATCGCCGCTGCCGTGAAGGAAGGATTCACAGGTCCAGTGTTCATCCAGGGGGATCACTTCCAGGTGAACGCGAAGAAATACAAGGAAGACCCGGCCAAGGAAACAGGCGGAGTGAAGAAGCTTATTGATGATGCGATCCGCGCCCAGTTCTATAACATCGACATAGACACGTCCACCCTGGTGGATCTCTCCCACGCCACCCTGGAGGAGCAGCAACGGCTCAACTATCAGGTGGGCGCCGAGCTGACAGAGCATGTCCGAGGACTGGAGCCGAAAGGAGTCACCGTAAGCGTTGGTGGCGAGATCGGCGAAGTGGGGGAGAAGAACTCCACAGTGGAGGAGCTGGAAGCGTACATGGACGGATATGAAAAAGCGGTGAAGGCAAAAGGGTTGGCCGGAATCAGCAAAGTCTCTGTCCAGACCGGCACCTCCCACGGCGGCATCCCTCTGCCGGACGGAACCGTCGCCGAGGTGGCGCTCGATTTCGATACCCTCGATAAGCTGGGTGACACAGCGAAGAAAAAATATGGTCTCTGCGGCGCTGTGCAGCATGGCGCTTCCACATTACCGGACGATATGTTCCACCACTTTCCAAAGATGAACACAGGCGAAATACACCTGGCCACAGGATTCCAGAACATGATCTACGATTCCAATTTCTTCCCCGCCTCTTTGAAGGAGAAAGTTTATAAAGGGTTGCACGAAAAATTCGGAAGCGAAATGAAAGAGGGCCAGACCGAGGAGCAGTTTATATACAAGACCCGCAAGAAGGGGTTCGGACTGGTGAAGGAGGAGCTGTGGACTCTGCCGGAAGTGACGCGAAACTCCATAGGAGCCGAACTGGAAAGCAAGTTTGACTTTCTGTTCAAGCAGCTGGCCGCCGTGGACAACGTTGATGATGTGAAGAAATTCGTGAACTCGGCGAAGATCGCTCCGAATCTGGCCGACGAGACTGAGATGGCTGGTGGATAAGGGGTTTTCTGTTCACAAAGATCTCTTTCCCATAGAACCTGTGGAGGTCGCGTCGCCAGAACCCTTGGAACCTTCAGCGCCACCGGAGTCACTGGACCGTCTGATCTTCGAGGACGGCCATCACAGCTGGGACGATGCGGCGAACGCAGGAGACAGAAGAGCCCCGGGGATGGCCATGGCGTTCGACACGATATTTCAATTTAACTCGTACTCGGTTTCTTTCCCCCGGTAAAGGCGCTGCGATCCTTGATCCGCTCCACACGGATGACCCCCTTTATTTTCACCACCGCTTTCATAAGGCGGCTCAGGTGGTCCAGGTCGCTGACTTCCACAGAGATGTTGATAAACCCTTTCTGCTGGCCACTATCCACGTTGGCGTCGGTGATGTTGGAGTTTAAGTCCGATATGGCGCCGGTCACCTTGGCCAGGATGCCGGGGCGGTCCTCCGTCTCCACAGAGATCATCACCACCCGTTTGGTGGGGCTCTTGATATCCCAGTTCACATCCACCCGCCGTTCCGAGTCGCGCCCGATGGACAGCGAATTTGGACAATCGAGAGTGTGGACGATGAGCCCGCGCCCCCGGGAGATGAATCCCTGGATCTCGTCGCCAGGCACCGGATTGCAGCATTGGGCGAAACGGATGAGCAGGTCGTCCATCCCCTGGATGGAGACGCCAGATTTTTTCCCCTGATTCTCCTTGCGGCCGATGAGGCTTTTTATCGCAGTAGTCAGGATGCTCTGTTTGTTTGTCTCGGCGGTTTCTCTGGGCGCCAGTTTGGTCAGGAAGGCGTTCATCTTCAGCCGTCCCAGCCCCAGGGCGATGAAGAGGCTGTCGAGCGACATATAACCGCTGGCCTGGGCTGGAGGCAATAGCTTCTCCTTGGTCATCATGGCCGCCGGATCCAGGCCCAGCTTTGCGATCTCTTTGTGCAGAAACTCACGGCCCAGATCCACTGCTCGGCTTTTTTCCGCCTGACGCAGGTATGAGGCGATTTTGGTCCTGGCCTTGGAGGTTTTGACCAGTTTCAGCCAGTCGCGATGCGGCTTCTGCTGGGCGCTGGTGAGAATCTCAACTATATCGCCGTTCTTTAGCGGATGGCGCAGGGCGACCAGTTTCCCATTCACCTTTGCGCCCACGCAGTGCAGGCCGATATCGGTATGGACGGAGAAAGCGAAGTCCAAGGGAGTGCCCCCTTGGGGGAGGGATTTAACTTCCTGGTTGGGGGTGAAAACATACACCTCATCCGGGAAGAGGTCGATTTTGACGTACTCCAGGAAATCGCGGGGATCCTTCACGTCCTTCTGCCATTCCAGCAGCCGACGCAGCCACACGATCTGCTCGTTATGTTTCCCCTCCTTGGTTTGCCCCTCCTTATATCGCCAATGGGCGGCGATTCCCTCCTCGGAGATCAGGTGCATGGCCTGCGTGCGGATCTGGAACTCCACCGGCTTTCCACCTGGACCAACGATGGTGGTGTGCAGGCTCTGGTACAGGTTCTGTTTCGGCAAGGCGATATAGTCGTCCAGCTTGCCCGGTATCGGCTTGTACATGCCGTGGAGGGAGCCTAGGGCGGCGTAGCAATCCTTTTTGGTCATGGT
>JAOUNV010000149.1 GCA_029880775.1 Nitrospinota bacterium
GTGCCCAGGGTGGTGGTCACCAGCGCCTGGGTCTCTCCCCTGGTGAAGAGGCAGGAGCCATGGGTCCTGGGCAGGGCGTCCACCGCTATGGTGATCTCCCTTATTTCATTAGGCTTTCTGCCATCGGCGCGGATACCTTCCTCCAGGATCATGTTACGCACAAACTTTTTCTGGATTGTCTCGAAACCGTTTTTCAGCGCTTTCTTTTTATCGTCGTCCTGGGTGTCTCCCATTACCTGGGCGATTCCCTCGTCCCGCAGGGCCTTTAAGGCGTTTTTCCGCTCGAACTTGCCCGAGGTCAATAAGGCGGCTTTTAGGCCACCTTCCACCTTCGCCAATATCTCGGCGGCTTCCGGGGTTTCCTCTGGGGTTGGCATTTCCATTTTCTTTTTGCCGATCTTGGCCGCCAGTTCCTTCTGGGCCACGCACAGCTTCTTTATCCACTCGTGGGCGAACTTGAGCGCCGCCACCAGATCCTCCTCGGTGATCTCGGCGCCGCCACCTTCCACCATCACCAAAGACTCCTCCGTGCCGGAGACTGTCAGGTTGATGTCGGAAGTTTCCATCTGCTGGATGGTGGGGTAGATAACGAATTCTCCATCGATTCTGCCGACTCTGACACCGGAAATCGGCGTGGTGAAGGGCAGGTGACTGATCATCAAGGAGGCGGAAGCTGAGGTGATCGCCAAAGACTCGGTGTCGTTCTCGAAGTCAAAGGAGAGGGGGTTGATCAATATCTGGGTCTCGTTGGAGTACCCATCGGCGAACATCGGGCGGATCGACCTGTCCACCAGCCGGGAGGTAATGGTCTCCCTGTCGGAGGGGCGCGCCTCTCGTTTGAAAAATCCGCCAGGGATTCTGCCCGCTGCTGCGGTTTTGTCTCTGTAGTCCACGGTGAGAGGGAGGAAGTCGAATCCCTCTTTGGCTTTGTCTTCCGCGGATGTGGCGCAAAGGAGAAGGGTCTCCTCCAGGCCAACCACTACTGCGCCTGCGGCCTGCTTGGCCAATATTCCGGTTTCGATGAAAAAGGTACGTCCTTCGATGTCAACTTCGATTCTTTCTGCTTGCATTTTCTTTCAGTTCTCCTGGTTACGTTGAGGCAGGCAAATGGCGCCAGACACCCACGGAGTGGCGCGATGTGATGGGATTATAACGATGACCCGCACGATTGGGGAATGGACCGGAAAACGGGGGCGAAGGCCCCGCTACCTGCGCAACCCGAGCGCTTCACGGATTTTGTTGTAGCGCCCGAAATCCTTGTGGCTCTTGATATAATCCAGCAGCTTTCTTCGCTTGTTGACCATTTTCAACAAGCCAAGACGGGAGTGGTGATCCTTTCCGTGAGTCTTGAAATGCTCCGTAAGGTTCTTGATCCGCTCCGAAAGTATGGCTATCTGCACTTCCGGAGAGCCTGTGTCCTTGTCTGTGGTGCGGAACTGGGTGATAATCTCCTGCTTCCGCTCCTTCTGCACGCTCATGTCCCTTTGCCTCTGTTTCTTTCTTGTTCTTAAGTTCCTATCAACCCAGCATTTCTATCAGAAACCGGGCATGCTTGTAAAGGATTTTATCAGATAACCGGGAACGGGGGGGGGCGAAGCGGACTATGAATCAGGTTATGCTCCAGCCATTTTTCACTATCGTCCATTCCTTCTCTGGTCTTGGGTTCCGGACAAGCTTCTGTTAACCTGAAAGCTGATGTTTACAAGGAGAAGGAAATGGCTGTCACAAAAAAAGAGCTTCTTGACCTGTTGAACAAAGATATCGAGTGGGAGTACGCCGCCGCCATACAATACGTGCAGCACGCCGCCGTGATCACCGGCGCCAAATATGAATCGATACAAAAAGAGCTTTTGGTGCACGCCAACGAGGAGCTGGCCCATGCCATCATGCTCTCCGAGCAGGTGGACTACCTGGGGGGTGTCCCCACCGCCAGCGTGGAAAAAACCCTCACTTCCCCCGACAGCCTGGAGATGCTGAAGCAAGATCTGGCCGGAGAGCGCCAGGCCATCGAAAACTATAAGGAGAGAATCGCCCAGGCGGAGGCCCTGCGCGAATATGGCTTGCGCCGGATACTGGAGGATATTCTGATCCAGGAAGAGGAGCATGAGCGCGATATAAAAACCGTTGTGGAATAACCGGACCCTGCCCAAAGGAGCCTGCTGATGAACGAAGAATTCTTTTACGGAATGAGCCCCATCGCCCTGGCGTTTCTGGGAGGGTTGTTCACATGGGCTATGACGGCGCTGGGGGCCGGGATGGTGTTTCTGAGAAAAGACCTGAGCCGGAAGACCCTTGATGTCATGCTCGGTTTCGCCGGGGGGGTGATGATCGCCGCCAGCTTCTGGAGCCTCCTCTCGCCCGCTATAGAGCTGGGAGAGAGAATGGGGATGCCCGGCTGGCTGCCTGCCTCCATCGGTTTTTTGGCTGGGGGGGTGTTTTTGCGGATTGTGGACAAGATACTTCCCCACCTTCACTTAGAGCACGCCATGGAAACCGCCGAAGGGATAAAAACCTCCTGGCGACGCACCACCCTGCTGGTGATGGCCATCACCCTGCACAATATCCCGGAGGGGCTGGCCATCGGTGTGGCCTTCGGCGGGGTGGCCGCTGGCATGCCGGAAGCCTCCATGGCGGGGGCAGTGGCATTGGCTATTGGCATCGGCATCCAGAACTTCCCGGAAGGCGCCGCGGTGTCGCTGCCTTTAAGAAGAGAAGGAACTTCCCGGATGAAAAGCTGGTGGTATGGTCAGCTATCCGGCTCTGTGGAGCCGCTGGCCGCAGTGGCTGGCGCGGTATTCGTGGTCGTGGCCCAGCCCGCGCTGCCGTTTGCCCTGGCGTTTGCGGCGGGGGCGATGATATTCGTTGTGGCGGAGGAGGTGATCCCGGAATCGCAGATCAACGGAAATGGCGACGCCGCCACCATGGGGCTGATGATCGGCTTCACCGTAATGATGATCCTGGATGTGGCGCTGGGGTAATACTCTTACGTCCCGGAGAATCCACTTGTTGTGCTGTGAGGTTGCATATACACTGTTCGGTGGGTAAGAGGAAGATATGAGCAATAAAAATTCAGCGGCTTTGGCGGGCGAAATGGCCTCCTCCTGCGTGGCCACCCGCGCCAGGCTCATCAGCCGATCTATCACAGCCATCTATGACGAGGCCCTGCAAGGCTCTGGTGTGAAGGTGAGCCAGGTGAACCTGATGGTGATGGTGTATAACCTGGGCCAGGCGCGATCCACCGATATCTGCCGCATCATGAAAATGGACTCCTCCACCTTGTCGCGCAACGTGGACCGGATGAAAAAAAAGGGATGGCTAGACTCCAAACATGAGCCGGGCGCCCGCTCTATGGTAATCTCCGTCACCTCCGCCGGTGAGCAACTGTTGGCCGATATCCACCCCCGATGGAAAGAAGCGCAACGCCGGGCGGTGGACCTGCTGGATGTGGAGGGGATGGAATCGGTGTTCAGCCTCTCCTCCCGGATCTGGGCGCAGAAATAACCCCTCCCCCCTCTTACAATTAGTTGGAAGGTTCTGATACTTGAGAAAACCTTTTTTGCAAAAAAGGCTTTTCTCGAACTCTTTCCAAAAAACTCCAGTTGTCAACCAGCCCCCAGGCCAGGCCTGGGGGGCTTGCTGACAGCTAAAAGTCTTTGGAAGGGGCTTGGGGAAGGCTTTCTACAGAAAGGTTTCCCCAAATAACAAATCCCTCAACCTATCGTCAGAGGGGGAAGAGTCGCAGTTGGATGTCGGTCAGGTCTGCGGGTCTGGGTGGGAATACGGCCACGGGCGCGCCTTGGGCATGAAGCCCGGGGATGTCGCTACAGACAAATCTGGTTCCGGAAGGGTCCAGCTGCGAGGCGATAATCAGTGGAAGCGAATCCGCTCTGGGCGCGCCATACACTTTTGTTTTGGAGGGGTAGAGGTCGAAGAACCGTTCCGCCCATCCGCAGTAGACGGTGGTATCACGATCTGCGTTCTTCTCCAGCCACAGGCGCATCTGGATAGGGGGAGGGAAATCGGAATGACGATCGATATGCGCTCCCACCGCGCCGCCAGCCATCATCGCCGCAGCCAATAGCAAGGCCATAGGCGCCCTCTTGGCCACCGGCGCCAGGGCGATGGCGACTACCGGGATGAATGGCAGAAAGTGCCTGGCCTTGGTCACGTTCTGCCCCAGCGCAAGCCAGCAGATATAGAATCCCGCGCCGATAAGCAAAGCCCGCTGAGCCGTGGAGAAGTATTCGACATCATTGCGATGGCGAACCAGCGTCACCATGCCGACCCCCACGCACAGCGCCATCGGGGCTCCCGCGATCAATCCCCATAGGCCAGGGGCGATCCCTGCTATGGCGCCAAGGTTCGTCAGGAGGAAGCCGACTCTTGTCGTTAATACGCTTTCGGTTGCCGCGCCACCGCCAGTGGCCGAGCCGCCCAAGTCGGCGAAGTGGCCCTGCGTGAAAGCCAACCCTGTGTTGAATAGCTCGATCAAACCTATCGGCCATGCCAGAGGGAGAAGCCACGTCACGATTCCGATCGCCAACCCTGCCGTCATCGGGGCCAGGCGGCCCGACAGAAAGGCGGCGATAGCCAACCCCGGCGCAAAGGGCCACCAGGAAAGACGGACACCCAACATCAGGCCAAGCATAAATCCGGATAGGGTCCATCTTCCAGGTCCGGCGCTGGCGCCATGAATCGCCAGGGCGGACAGGCACAAAAGCGCCAACCCCATCGGTTCGGAGAAAATCTTGTGGCCAAACTGGAACACCGCCGGGCTGGCCATCATCGCCACAAGCAACGCCATGGCCCCGGCGAAGGGCGCGCTCCCCCGTGAGATGACAAGTAAAGCCAGCATGGCCACGGCCATCGATAACGCGGATACGGTGATCAACCCCCATTCGGCGGAGCCTGTGAACGTGGTCGTCACTTTTCCCGCGGCGATGTATACCGGATAACCTGGGAAATGGGGCTGGTGCCAATGTATGTCGAACCGCCCAACGCCCAAAACGAAGTTCACTCCGTCATGGTCGTCCGGATATGGCGTGGCGACCCACAACGACATCGCCAGAAATATCACAACCGCCATCGCTGTCCATGAGTGCCGTGGAATGTTCATTTGAGAAAACCTTTTTTGCAAAAAAGGCTTTTCTCAAACTCTTTCCAAAAAACTCCAGTTGTCATCCAGGCCCCAGGCGAGCCTGGAGTCTTGATGACAGCTAACAGTCTTTGGAGGGGGCTGGGGGAAAGCTTTCTACAGAAAGGTTCCCCCAATGAAATATTCTCCACAACACGCTAGACCGCGATGGAGTCGGATTCGCGGAGAACGGGTCCGGCGCCGTAATCATGTTCGTGGGCAATGTTTTGTTCGTTCGGGTTCACCAGGTTTCTGGCCCACTGCCGGCCCATCAGCATCGCCTCGTCCATGAAGATATATCGGAACAGCCCCTGGCGCCCCAGCGGTGTCACATTGTCGCATTGGCGCACAGCGAGCAAGGCCGCTTGTCGGGCGGCGGCCGCGTCCATGGTCAGCAGCGGGTATGCGTGTTCGGCGTAGGTGGAGAAAATCCCCGCCACATGGGGGCGCAGGCCATAGCCAAGGACTTCCAATCCATCCAGGGCGCGATCGAGCAACTGATCGTCCGGCATGCTCCACACATCGTTGTCCTTTTGGCAGGGGATCTCCAGCATCACGGAAGTTTTTCCCTTTGGGGCGGACTCCGGACTTCGCCGCTTCGGCTCCTGGACACGGGTCATGATAACCCCCGGCGATGGAGTGTATTGCCAGGTGAATGGTGACAGATCCTCGACACCATCTAGCATTATGTTCAAAAATCGCAGGCTCCGGTGCCCCAGCCCCGTGCTGGCGTCTGGGTG
>JAOUNV010000150.1 GCA_029880775.1 Nitrospinota bacterium
GGCTCCTTCAGGGAGTATTACGATTTCATACTCAATGACCGATCCGGCCGCGAGCTTGTGGCCATGCTCGACGCGGTGAGCACCAATGTCACAAGCTTTTTCCGGGAGGGTGGCCATTTTGATTACCTGGGGAAAACCGTGGCGCCCGCAGTGATCAGGCGCAATGAAAAATCGCCCATAAAGACCATCCGCGGGTGGAGCGCTGGATGCTCCTCCGGCGAGGAGGCGTATTCTATAGCCATCACGCTGCTGGAAGTGACGGGCCTGGGCGGCCGTGGGTGGGACACAAAAATACTGGCCACAGACATCTCCACCGAAATGCTGGAGAGAGCCCAAAGAGGGGAATACTCCGCGGAGAAACTAAAATCCGCCCCTGGGCGGCTGACACAAAAATATTTCGACAAGACCGAACGTGATAGCGAGAAGATTTACTCCGTCAAGCCCGACGTGAAGAAGCTGGTTTCGTTTCGGCGTTTCAACCTGATGACAGCCAAATACCCTTTCAAGCGCAAATTCGACTTCATATTCTGCCGGAACGTTATGATCTATTTCGACAGGCCCACGCAGCAGGCGCTTATAGGCAAATTTTTTGACGCTCTGGAGCCCGGCGGCGCCCTGATGATAGGCCATTCGGAAAGCCTGACTGGTATCGAGCACCGGTTCAAGTATATGCTACCGACAATTTATCAGAAACCGGAATAACCTTTGAACAGCAAAAGCAGACAAGAAGCTGATGGAAACTAAGATCTTGGTAGTGGATGACGAGGTGGGTATTACCAATTCGCTGGTTCGCTATTTCAGCCTGATGGGGTATGACGTGGCCGCGGCCAACCACCCGGAAGAAGCGCTGGAAATGATATACCGGGACAACTATATGGTGGTGATCTCCGACATAATGATGCCCGGCATGAGCGGCGCGGAGCTGCTGGTGGAGGTGAAAAAATACAACGGCATGATCCAGGTGATCATGATGACCGGTGTTGTGACCATAGAAAACGTGCTGATGTGCCTGCGCAACGGGGCCAACGAATGCTTTTTAAAGCCGCTGGACGACCTTGAGTCGGTTAAAAAGGCGGTGGATGAATCGATCGAGAAACTCAACAAATGGGAGCGCTTGATAAAGACCATGGTCAAGCGAAAGGAATGAAGAATAGATGACCCAGGAATTTGAGATCGACCACGAAATCCTCGTAGAGTTCATAAAAGAGACTCTTGAGGAACTCGATGGGCTGGATCCCATGTTTATCGCCCTGGAGAAAAATCCGAAGGATACCGGTGTGCTAAACGCCATTTTTCGGACCATGCACTCCATCAAAGGATCCTCTTCGTTCTTCAACCTGAAACATATCAGGATTTTCTCCCATAAGCTGGAAAACCTGCTCGACGACCTGCGCAAAGGCGCACGCCAGGCCAACCCAGAGCTTGTGAGCATAATGCTGGAGGGGAAGGATCACCTGGAGAATATGCTCAACCGGCTGGCGGGGGGGGATTTTTCCAACGACATGCTCAAGGCCGAGGAGGAGCTGTTATTCGCCGTGGAGAAAATCCTGGCCCAGAAGCCCAGTGAAAAAGAACGGCAGCTTCCGGCCCAGGTGTTCGGCGAGATTGACCTGATAATTCCCCAGTTGGCCGAATCCGGGCTTTTGGACCAAGACGCCGTGACGGAGCTTGTGCTGCTTTGCGAAAGGCTTCGGGAGATCGTCATGGGGCCGGCCGGAGCCGAGATGGCGCGCCCTCCCCACATTGGAGAGTTACTCATCTCCCAGGGAGCGGTGTCCAACGACGACGTGGTGGGCGCCTTGGCCAAGCAAAAAAAGCTTGGCGATATCCTGGTGGAGGACGGAAAGGTGGACCGGGACACTATCGAGCAAGCTGGCCAGAAGCAGAAGAAGATGTCGGAGGAAATTACCCAGGCCTCGCGGGAAAAGGCCTCCACCGTGCAAACCCAGATGCGCAAGACCATGAGGATCGAAGAGGAGAAGATCGACGGGTTCATGGATGTGGTGGGAGAGCTTATAATAAACGCCGAAGTATTCAACTACCTGCAGAAAAAGCTGGAGGCTGGCCTGGATCTGGACAAATCGATCATGGAATTCAAAAACGCCAACCTCGATTTTTCAGAGTTGATCTTCAACCTCCAAAAAGAACTGGCCGAAGTTAGGAAAATCCAACTTAAAGGTATATTCCAGAAGCTTCCCAGAATGGTGCGCGATCTGGCGGTGGGGATGAAGAAAAAGGCGGATATCCAGGTGGTGGGTGAAAAGCTGCTGGTGGACAAAAGCCTGTTCGAACAGCTGGAAAGCCCTTTAAACCACCTTATTCGCAACGCTGTGGATCACGGTATAGAGTCTCCCTCCGAGAGACTGGCCCTGGGGAAAGTGGAAATGGGCATGGTGAAGGTCTCCGCCTCGGAAAGCGGCGGGGACTTTGTACTGCGCATCGCGGACGATGGCCGGGGGCTGAACGTGGGGCAGATCAAGGCGAAGGCGGTGGAAAAGGGAATGGTGTCACCAGAAAACGCCGCCATAATGAGCGATAAGGACGCCTACCGCCTGATTTATCTCCCCGGATTCTCCACCGCGATAAACGTGACGGACATATCTGGACGGGGCGTGGGGATGGATGTGGTGATGACCATGATCAACGAGAATAAAGGGAAGATAGACATCGTCTCCACCCCTGGCGCCGGAACTGAGCTGACTGTTTATCTGCCGCTGTCTAGCACTCTGATCACCATATCGGGGCTGGTGGTGGCGGTGGGAAGGGAAACTTATATCATCCCCATGGAATGGGTGCGCGAATCCATCAACCCCACTCGGGAGCAGGTGATCTCTGTCAAGGGCGAAGGGGAGCTTGTGAAGATCCGGGAGCAGCTATACCCGCTTATAAGGCTCTATGAGGAGTTCGAAGCAGACCCGAAGTTTCGCAATCCCTGGGACGGGGTGGTGATGGTGATAGAAAAGGAAGACAGCCACTGCTGCCTGCTGGTGGACGAAATTATAGAGGAGACCCAGGTGGTGCTCAAGGATCTGGGGGGCATGTTCAGGAATATTCCTGAAATTCTGGGCGGGGCCATCCTGGGGGATGGAAACGTGGGACTGGTAGTAAACGTTGAAGGACTCATTAAATCATCCGGGCTGATAGGCCAGGAAGACTGACAGGAGATAGGAGATGGCCGACGACAGCCTGATGAACGAATTCTTCATGGATACCCAGGGACACCTGGATCACATTGAGGAGGATACCCTCAGGCTTGAGAAAACCCCAGACGACACCGAAATCATCGGCGATGTCTTTAGAAGGGTTCACAGCATAAAGGGAAACGCCGGGATCATGGGGCTGGTGGAGGTCTACTCCTATGGTCAGGGATTCGAGGCCTTTTTGGAGGGGGTCAGGGAGCGGAAAATCACCACGGTCCCGGAGATAGAAAAAATATTCAAGTACCTCGATGGCCTTAAGGCCATGATGATGAACCTTCGGGGCGAAGATACCGAACAACCCCCCGCGGACCTTCCGTTTTCCACGCCTGTGATTGAGGAGGACCAGAAACCTGAGACTTCTGACACCGCAAAGCAAGCCCCCTCCCAAGCGAAAGCTGTATCCTCAGCCGACCCACCCCAGGCCAATTCCGTGGCCGGTGAGCTGCGGCAGGCCCAATCCCGCGCCGCCAGGACGGAGGGATTAGCGGACAGCGGGCCTATTACCGTGCTCACTTTCCAGATAGGCCCGGAGATTTACGGGATTGACATCATGAAGGTCAAGGAGATCATCACCTACGAGCTGGTGACCCGGGTCCCCAACACCAAGTCTTTCGTTGACGGCGTGATGAACCTGCGCGACCAGGTGATACCAGTTTTCGACCTTTGCAGAAAACTGGGAGTAAAGATCCAAAACGTGCAGGAAAACGCAGAGGCGGATATCGGGTCGACCGGGAGGGAGAAAAGCATCATAGTGGTGGAAATATCGAAGGTCGCCACTGGGCTGGCCGTGGATGATGTGACGGGAATAAGAGTCTTTGAACAATCTGACATCACGCCTCCGGCCAGCTTCACAGGAAAGATATCCACAGATTTTCTGGTGGGAGTGGGCCAAATGGAGCAAGGGGCGGTTATTATTCTAAACGCCCCGGATATCTGCAACCCTGTGGAGTTACTTTACTAAGCAAAAGAGCATGGCAAAAATTACCGTCCTGGTGGTCGACGACTCGGCCATCGCCCGAAAAGCCCTCAAAGAAATCCTGGAAACCGACCGCAACATAGAAGTGGTGGGCTCCGCGCCGGACCCCTTCATCGCGCGGGATAAGATCCTGGCGCTGAAACCAAACGTGGTGACTCTGGACGTGGAGATGCCCAGGATGGATGGTGTCACCTTCCTGCACAAGCTGATGAAACACTACCCGATCCCGGTGGTGATGGTCTCCTCCCTCACTCAGAAAGGCGCGGAGACCACCCTGGCCTCTCTGGAGGCTGGCGCCCTGGAGATCGTGGCTAAGCCTGTGGTGGAGAAGCATAATTTCTCAGCCATAGCCGTCGAGCTGATAGACAAAATCAAAGCGGCCGCCCGGGCGAAGATTAAGCCCCCCCCTTCCGCCGCTGATCTGAAAAAAAGACGCAAACCACTCACCTCCATGGTGGCCACCACCAACAAAATTGTGGCCATTGGCGCCTCCACCGGCGGCACCGAAGCGCTGAAGGATATCCTGATGAAGATGCCGCCTAACAGCCCCGGCATCCTGGTGGTGCAGCACATGCCGGAGTTGTTCACCACAGCTTTCGCCAAACGTCTTAACGAATTGTGTGAGATCACCGTCAAGGAGGCCGCAAACGGCGACTCTGTGACTAACGGCAAGTGCCTCATCGCCCCTGGCGCGCTCCATATGGTCCTGCGCCGCTCCGGCTCGCTATACTTTGTGGAGGTGAAGGAAGGCCCCCCCGTGAACCGCCACCGCCCCTCCGTGGATGTGCTGTTCAATTCCGTGGCCCGCAACGCCGGCGCCAACGCCGTGGGGGTTATCCTCACCGGCATGGGGGCGGACGGCTCCCAGGGAATGCTGAACATGAAAAACGAAGGCGCCAAAACCATCGCCCAGGATGAGGCCTCCTCCGTGGTTTTCGGCATGCCAAAAGAGGCCATAAAACTTGGCGCCGCAGACAAAGTTCTACATGTGGACAGGATCGCCGAAAATATCCTTAAAATGTTGTAGGCCATGGATTCGGCGCCGGTGCCCTTCTCCAGAACCAGAACACGGGTCCGTTTCGCCGCGCCGGTCACCCTGACAGTGGGCCTGGCCGAACACGCATACCGCTCCGCCTACGATATCAGCATGAACGGGGTTTTTGTCAGCACCATCCGGCCTCTCTTATCCGGGACCCGGGCCCGATTCACCGTTCTTCTTCAAGTGGGAATGCGCCGGGAAACGATCGAAGGGGAATGCGAGGTGGTGCGAGTGGTGTCTCTGGACGACGGGTTGTCTGGCGAGAATCCCGGCCCCGGCATGGGGCTCAAGTTCCTAGAACTAAAAGAAGACAACGGCGAAAAGCTCTACCAGGTGATACGGCATAACAGCCCGTAGATGAGAATGCCGCGTTGATTGCGCCTGCGCGGAGATGTTTACAGCGGATGCGATCAGTTGTGTGTTGTAATCATACATCCACGCCACACCTGGATGTAACCCTCCCCTAAAATAGAGCCATTGATAGCAGTCACCATACTTGTACGTCACAAGCCAAGGCCTTGTCTGTACCAGCCGAAAGCCTCTGGTTACAAGGACGGAAGGTAGCTGGAAAGTAAATCGACGCGACAACCTAATAGGCATTGATAAACGATATCGTATGG
>JAOUNV010000013.1 GCA_029880775.1 Nitrospinota bacterium
TTTGGCGATCAGGGCGCCAGCCTTTTCCAGCGCTCCCGCCCCGATCCATATTTCATATGAGCGTGAGCCAAGCTCCACCCGCTCCCGAACTACACTCACCAGCGCTTTATCTTCAGCTTACTCCGTTCCAGCATCTTCCCAGGGGCTTAGGCGCCGCCGGCAGGGGCGACCTGTACAGGAATTGTCAAAGACGTATCCTCAACCGAAAATGTCATGGGTAAAACATATCCAGAGATTCCACCACCGCCTTTAGACGCTATCACAAGAGAGAACCTGGCTATACCGGAGTAATCGGTTTCCCCCATGGTCGATTCATCCGCCCCGAGGGCGTAGACAGGCACGTTGGGCACCAGGTTGCCATTGGAATCAAAAACACGCACCATGAATATTGCCGTTGCAGGGGGCACCACCGTATGTGGCGTGACGGTGGCCTCGAAATAATACAAGCTAGGATACGTGGGCCCCACCGGCCCCACATGATGGTCGGCCACTGATTCGCTCTCCATGGAGCTGCATCCGGCTATAGATAGTGACATTACAAAAACCGTCAGCGCCAATGTAACCAGCTTGTTGGAAACCATGATCTTTCTCCTGTTCTGCGACACCATATCAATCAACAATCTTTGGGGAAATGAATATTAATAACTCTTCGCCAGTTTTGTTTATGGCAGAGTTCCGGAACAGCCATCCGATCAACGGAATATCCCCAAACCCGGGAACCTTCTTCTTGGCTGTATTATCGGTATCCTTGAACAATCCACCGATGACCGTGGTGCTGCCGTCCATTATCAGCACTTCGGTCTGTGCCTGTTTTGTGATGATCGGTGGCGCGCCGTCAGGGCCACCACGGTTTGCGAAATCAGCCTCATCCTTGTTGACAGAGATCGTCATTCGCACGTTTTTGTCTGGAGTAATGTGGGGCGTTACTTTCAGTGAAAGGGTAGCCTTCTTGAATGCGGTAGTGGTGGCGCCGTTTTCACCTGCGGACTGGTAAGGGATCTCCCGCCCAGATTCTATTGTGGCCTCCTTGTTATTCATCGTAGTGATCTTGGGCATGGAGATTATCCTGCCGTTTCCAGAGTTCTCCATCGCCATCAGCTTGGCGTCCAGCAGGGCCACCCCGTTTACGTGGCCCAAGCTTATCCCCAGAGCTCCTGTGGTACTGCTGGTACCCAGGTTCACCGCCGCGCCTCCGGCAGGCTGGTTAGGCGAACTGCCCGATTGACCCGTGACACCTATGGTGTTCGGGAAGTTCTGGTTGGAAACGCCATTCCAGAATCCACCCCACACTATGCCAAGCTCCTGGGCGTGGCTGTGAGTGACTTCCACGATCCTGGCCTCAATGAGCACCTGATGCTCCTTCTTGTCCAAGGCTCGAATCAGCCTTGCCATTTCGCCTATTCTCTTCTTTGTGTCCTTGACGATCAGGATATTTGTGCGCTCGTTGATCTCGATTTTGCCGCGATCACTCTTGATCGAATCAAGATTCGCCTTCATCTTGCCGGCGCTTTCGTAGTTCACCTCAAAGATTTTCGTGAAAAGAGGTTCCAGATCCTTCTCCACTCTCTGAAGAGCCTCTTCTCTCTTTTTTTCCGCTTCCACAGCCTTGGCGGTGGCCACGCGAATGATGTTGCCTTCCCGAATCATATCCATACCGGTATTCTTCAGTATGACCTCAAGAGCCCTGTCCCACGGCACATTTTTCAGCTTGATGGTCACATCGGCCTTCACATCACCGGAGGTGATCACGTTGAGGTTTGACACATCAGCTATGATCCTCAGAATGTTGTGGATATCCGCCTTGAAGAAGTTTAAGGAGATCCTTGCTCCTTCATATTTCTTCTCCTCAAATTCGAACTCATCTTCTACAGGCTTCATCGCCTTGAGCTGGGACTCCTCCGGCGTTGCAGCCAGGGCCACCAGCGCCTCGTCTCCCACATCAAGGAATATCTTGTCCCCCTCGCTGGAAACATTGTATAGCGAGGCTTCAGACAGGTTCACAACCACTTTAACCATCGGCTTTTCCCCAGTAGAAAACTGGAATACCGCCACATTGGATACCTTGGAATCCTCGACGTTGACGTTGATTAGGCGCTCGTCGCTTTTGTCCATGACTGCGCCCGGCAGGTCCAGGGTGAGCCTGTTCATCTTTTCCCGGGAGAGAAGCATATAAGCTGAGTTGGGGTGGGACATGGTCACCACCACACGGCTTAATCCTTTGTATTGTTTGAATTCCACGTTATCCAGCGTCAGGGGCGCTCCCGCTTGGGGTCCGGCCAGCAAAATCGCATTCTCGTCCTCGATGGGGGCGGCGGCTATCTCCTCCACCATCGGTTCCACCGGGATTTCCATGATCTGCCCCTCTTCCGTCATGGCAGGCGCCTCCTGGGCCGCTTGCATGACTGGCGCTTCCTGGGCCGCTTCCATGACGGGCGCTTCCTGGGCCGCTTCCATGACGGGCGGAGCCTCGATGTCGAGCACTTCTTCCTTGGTTGTAGCGGCCTCCGCCAATGCCTGAACGGCAGCTTCCGAGCCCTTCCGGAATACAGATATCATCATTTCGGAGGGGTTTTCATCGTTGACCACATAGTCCACGTCCTCGGCCAGGTCGATCTCCAGCCTTGAGTCATTTGACGACTCAAAATAAAGCGGCTTTACCGATACCACCGGTCCGATGTTCACTTTCATCTCCTGCTTGGAGCCTGGCAAAATGGCCTGGGTCAAGTCGACGATCAGCCTTGGCGGATCCGACATTTTAAACGCGGTGAACTGTATACGGCCATCGGCCGAGACCACAAGGTCCACCCTTTCACTGTCCCCGGAGGCGGTAACGTCCAGAATGTTTACCGAGCCGCCAGGGGCTTGAGTGTCAACGTTCTTGGCCGTGGGCTTGCCGCTGGCGCATCCGGCTAAGGCCAATGCGGCGCATATGGCCACCAGTTTCCTAGACATAGCGCTCACTTAAGTACCCTCCTCTGGTCTTAGTTTCAATTCGCTTTCGACGGTTTGCCAATCACTGAATGGGTCCGTCGGATCTTTTCTCTTTTCTTCAATCAAGAGCCTGTCATCGTCAATATCGACGATTCGTCCGCAATTTTTTCCCAGGTACTTGCCCCTGTATAAGGTATAGCCTTTTCCATCAGGCGTTGTCACCAGGGCCAGGGGTTCTCTTTCCGTGAAGATCACACCCTGCAGTTTCAAGGAAAGAAGCTCGTGAGCTTCAAGGGTTTCCTTCTCACGCATGGGATCGCACTTTCCGCCAACATCTATCTGGCCCGATTCACCCCAGGGCTGGAAGGGGTCTCTTTTGTTCGCCGGGTTGTAGGTTGCCAATACCACCTCATCGCCCGTCATCGGCGCTGCTTCGATTGCTTTCTCCGTCTCTCCCTCTTTGGCGTTCTTGGCCTCCAGCGCTTCAAACTTTTCAGCCTCCGCCTTAGCCTTTGCTTCCGCCTCTTTTTTCTCCAGCGAACCTAGCACCGGCTCATTCTCGCTTGGCTGCTTTGTTTCGACGGCCACATTTGTGTCAATGGGAATTTCTGTCTTGCGGAACCATTTGTCCTTCTGGGCCAGCTTGGAAAGTTTCCATAACTTAGGATTCGACGGATCGCGGTTCCATATTTCCCCGTTGATCTTATCCTTGAGCATCTTTCCTCTCTTGCCCCTTATCTCGGTTCTGGTATAAAAGACCAGAGCCATGTCGCTTCCTTGCAATTGCACATTTGACAAGCTTGCGATATAGGTTTTGCGGGGCAAAGAGAGCACCTCAATCAGTTTTTTTCTCTTCTTCAAGGTGGCGTCGGTGAAAGTGGGGGATACCAGCATGTTGATAGTCTTCACATCGCTTGCTGATATGGCCTTGGCCAATTTTTTAAAGGAGCTTTTGACGTTCGCCACGTCCTCCTCTGTGTTCTGCCCCAGCATATACTGGTAGCCGAGGAAGGCGGCGGCCAATACCAACATACCCAGCAGAAATTTGCCTTTCATCAGTTATTCCCGAACTCTTTTTCAGTCTTCCGTTTCATAATTGGAACGTAAATGCCCTAATACCTGTTTCTAACTTGCTCTGCAATGCTCAGCCTTTGCCCCTAGGCTTATTACCCGCTGGCTTTTCTATGAACTTATATGTAATCGCCCTGAGTGATACCGAAAGATTCGCTGGATCTTTCTTGTCTTTACCCGCCTTCATCAGAACATTCCCGATGGTGACAATCCTGTCGTGGTGGGCGATTCTGTCAAAGAATATCAATATGTTGTGGAACCTACCGCTCACTTCTATGTCCACCGGGACCTCTGCGTAATAATCTCCCTTCGCCACTTCGCCCTTTGGGGTGAATTTCTCGAATGTCAACCCCGCCTGCAACCCGTAGCTTGAAATGTCCTTCAGCAAGGAGTCGATTTCCCTGTCTGTGGGGAGAATTTTCTTCTTCTCTTTCAGTTCGGCTTCGGCCCTTGCCAGTAGCCTTTCCAACTGAACCTGTTGTTTCTTATAGTCGGTTAACTTTCTTACCTGATCTTGTAGTTTGAGAAGCTCTCCCGTTCTGGCAGTGATAGTCTCCTCCAGCCCGGTGATGACGGAGAAATAGAATATCGCCACAACAATGCCTATCACCACTCCCAGCCCGGCGAAACGTTGCCAGTTTGGAAGCGGAATTATCTTGTCGTATGGCAGCTTCTCAAATAATTTATCTAAATCCACATCAAGCCCCTGTCTGCATCCCTTGTTCTTTAGCCTGGCTCATATATCTACCGTTGTCCCTATTTCTTCAGTTTCTCAAGGTCGGCTTTCTTTTTCTTTTTGATCGCCTCTTTTTTCTTGGCCTCGTCTTCTCTTTTCGCCTTCTGTTCAGCCAACTCGATGCTTATTCTGGTCACAAAAGATACCGTGAACTTTTGTACGTCCCTGGTAAAAGACTTGCCTCCCAAGTCACCCTTCAAAGACACAGCCTCGGTGCTTTTCAGGTCCACGCTATTAAAGTCCCCGGATGTCGAAAGCCTGGTCATGAATTCGGATACAGCCTGGGGAGAGAAGGAGAAGCCCTCAATCCTGATCTGTCCCATGTTGTCTTTTAAGCTACTTAGCCACACCTGCTGAGGCAGCAATATATTGATAGAGTCTAGGTAGGGGGTGGGGCCAGCCTTGATCCTTTTCAGATCCCTGATGGTATCCATGATGGCCGCCACTGTATCCTGCCTGTTCTGCATCTCTTCGACCTTCTTGGTAATCTCGATAAGCTTAGCCTTCTCTGCTTTTTTCTCGGTTATCTCCGTCTCGATATTACTCAGCTCGTTGCTTCTGCCAACGTAGTAACCGCCGCACAAGACAGCCGCTACCATGGCGATGAACATCGCCATCTGTATCTGCTGCTGTATTAGGCGCCTGTCTTTGGCCTGCCTGTCGGAAAGAAGGTTTATCCTGATCATTTGTCGTCCATTACCCTTGTGGCAAGACCTATGGCGATCACAGCCATGGGGCCATAAGTTTCCAGGTATTCCGGATCGAATACCTTGGTGTTAACTTTCAGGTTTCTGAATGGATTTATAAGTTTGCACTCCAGGCCCATCTCCTTGGCCATCATCGATTCCATTCCCTCCATCAGCGCGCCACCGCCGCAAATGTATATCCTTCTCACGCGACCATCAGAGGTCTTGTGAAAGTTGTCAAGAGTGCTTGAAAGCTCCTTGCACAGCGCCGCCACGCCTTCCCGGACATAGGTAACAACCTCCGCCTGCTTTGTGCCAGAGGGTAAATGTCCCAATTTAATGTTTTCCGCTTCTATATAGGGGACGCTCAGCCCCTTTTGTATCGCTTCTGTGATGGTGGAGCCACCGGCGGGCATGTCTCGGGTGAAAGCTGTTATCCCTTGCTCCACTATGTTGACATTGGTGGTGGTGGCGCCGATATTCGCCAGGGCGAAAGTGTCGTCCACGTCCAGCCCCAGAGCCAGCTCAAAGCTGTTCTCCAACGCGAAAACGTCCAGATCAGCGATGATCGGCTTCAAACCGGCCTGCTGTAGCAGCGTGATCTGGTCCTTCAATATGTCTTTCTTGGCCGCCACCAATAATACGTCCATCTGCCTGTCGTCATCTTCCGGCGGCTTCTCTCCGGTTTTTGGAAGCTCGCCTTCAGCCTTGACCACCTGGAAGTCCACGTTCACTTCTTCAATATCAAAGGGTATATATTGCTCCGCCTCTTGCTGGATCGACTGTGCCAGGTCGTCCTCGCTCATCAGGGGAACCGTGATTTTTTTTATGATTACCGACTGGCCCGATATGGTGAAAACACATTGCTTGTACCCCACAAGTTTTTCCGCCTGCAGGAGCTTCTTGAGGCCATCAACCACCGCCTCCGGATTTTCCACCATGCCATCAACTATGGAGTCGGGAGGAAGAGTCACCATCCCGAAGTTAAGCAGGTCGTACCCCCGCTTCGACTTCTTTAGAAGCGCAACCTTCACCGATGTGGAACCCAGGTCGATCCCAAGAAACGGCTTTTCACCAAAACCAAGCAATCAGCACCTCACACGTTTTGTCATGTTTATCTTAAAATTATCGATCGCTCACCAAAAAAACCCCGTCCCTGTCTTCCAAATCCATCTCCAAGGCGACAAGAATCTTTCTCTTGGTGTCTAACCGGCAGAAATATCCCTTTTCAACCCTGTCAATAGTCTGAACCGACAACCCAGTCTTTCTCGCCAGTTCCGCCTTGCTCATCATTTTGCTCTCGCGGATATCCCTAACGTTGTTCTTCTGTCGCCGCCCCCTACCCAAGGACATTCTTTATTCCACCACCAAAAGATTATCAACCATGAATTATGTATTAACTTTATATGATTTACGTAAACTTGTCAACAATTATCCTAATTTAGTGCCAATTAAACCATATTACATTACATTGATATTTCATGTTAAACTGTTTTAAATAACTTCGGCCATCTAACCCAAAAAGGCACCTAACTATCATACAACTCTATGCTAATTGCTACCACTTAAGCTCAATTTGTCGGTTGGACATTCTATATTTAAAGGTTTATGAACCTATTCTCCTTTTTTTCCAGGTCAACTATTGCCATGCTGGCTGTTCCTTTCACCCAGCCACACCCTTCTCCGGGGTTTATCACCATCACACCGTTGCTTTTTTGGAAGTGTTTTTCGTGAGTATGACCGAAAACTATTAATTCCGCGCCGCCGTTTAGGATGTATGTATCCATATTTGCAGGCTCGTGGAGCATGGCGACCCTCCTCCCATCCAGCTCCAGGGTCCAGGGTCTCTCGTTCAAGGTCCAACCGTTTACCTTGAAAAACTGCGTCAAACCGCTCCTTTCGCCGTCATTGTTGCCGAATACAGCATAGAAAGGGGACTGGAGCCTTTGAAAGGGAATCATGGAAAAGGGAGAAACGAAATCTCCGCAATGCAAAACAGCGGCAAGGCTTTCCCCGTTGAAAATCTCCACCGCTTTTTCTATCATCGGAATCCTGTCATGGGTATCCGATATCAGCCCGAGTCTCATAAAAATACACCGCGAAAGCGAACATAACCAGATGGGCTGGGCATAGCAAGGTTTATACGATTCTGAAATTCTGGGACTTTCATCCCTTCGGCCATAACACCACGTTACGATCCTGACCAGCCACCACATCCAGAATACTCCAAATATGCGTTTTTGCCAATATCTCTGCTAAATTACTGAGCAACGGGGGGATGATCGGTTCATACCCAGAGCCTGCCTCTTTCGCCAATTCCCCAGATCGGCTTCAACTCTACGCGCTGCGCCATTGCTCCCGATGATGTACAATGCCCTTGGGATAATTGCGAATATGGACTGGTGGATAAAACTGAGGCTGGCCAGACGACACATCAAGGAGTTGTCTCGTCTGCGGAGGAACCCGGCATTTGTGGAGTCGCTAACTCAAAAGAGGCTTTCCGAGTTGGGGGCCCAGGCTATCGTCCTGGATCATGACGGCGTGCTGGGCGCGAACATGAGCGTGGGGCCAGATGAAGCAGGCCAGGAGCTGATCAGGAACGCCGTTGCGGTGTGCGGTCCCGGCATGGTGTTTATCCTTTCCAACACGCAGTCAAAGCGCAAAGAGCGCCGCGCCCACTACACTGATAAATACAGGGATGTGGTGTACCTGTTGGCAAAGGCCAAGCCGGAGCCGGACGGTATTATGCAGGCTGCCTGGGCCAGCGGGGCGCCTATGGATAAAATAGCAATGGTGGACGATGGGCTTATGACCGGAGTGCTGATGGCGCTGGAGAGCGGAGCCATAGCCGTGCACGCCAAACGGCGGGTGATGGACGAATCATTATCAGCATGGCTCATCCGCCTGGCCACCACCTGGCCCCAAAGCGGCATGGCTCGCGTTATGGAGCTATTATTTTTGTTCAAATGAATATAACGTGGCAAAAGCCGGGGGCGGATTCCAAATGATTGATTCTAACCAGGAAAACCATTATCATCGTAACGAAAAATAGACTGGAGTTGATGAATGTTTGGAAATCTGATTGCTATGGTGGTAGACAAATCCCCAGCCATAGAGAAGATTCTCACTTCCATCCTTCTGGACCAGCTCAGGTTCCACCAGGTGATCTCCGCAAACTCCGCCACAGACGCCGCCCAACTGCTCAAGTCTGGCGCCAAGGTCGATATGATCGTCAGCTCCTGGGATTTTGATGACTCCACTGCGGAAGCGCTGCTGAGCGATATTCGGCACAAACCTGGGGCGGCATACACTCCTTTCATCCTGATGACCAAGGACACCAGCGAGCAGTTTTTGGTGAAGGCTTTCAAAGCCGGGGTCACCGAGTATATCCAAAAGCCTTTCAAACCGGAGGACCTGACCAAGGCTATCATGGCCGTCGCCGTCGCCAAAGGATCGGAAAGGAGGCAGGCGCCCCGATATATGGGGAAGAAGAGAAACCGCATTGTCATGAAATTCGGCAAAACAGCTGCCTACTCCGGCACGCTGGTGGACCTGTCCACCGGAGGGATGATGGTGCGGACTTCCCAGTTTATGCAAAACCCGGTGAACATATACGACTCCGCCACCATCACCCTCTACGCTGAACCCAATATAACTATAGAGGTAAAGTCGGAGGTGCGCCGCATGGAGCCGGATGTGAACAGCCTCCCAGACAGAACCATAATCCGTGTGGCGTTCATGTTCACCAGTGTGGACGCTGTCAACATGCAAAAACTACTTGAATTAATTGAAACTTTGAAGCCAGACATCCCGGAGATAGTTGGCGCCGAGTAATCCGCGTTCCTCCAGTCGCCTTGTTTTATCCTGATTTTCCCCCTCCTGCTTCTTATATTGTATTACCAATATTGAATAACGCCTTTATATGATATAAAGTAGGCTTAGGTGGGCAGGTAAGCTTGGTAAACAACCGCTCTTTAAGTAGAACTAATATCCGGGATACAGCGTCATGTCAGCTAAATCAATATTGTCGGTCTTAATCGGCGCCATCGCAGCCGCAACCTTCACCGCCGGATGCGAAACAGCTGGCAAACAGAGGGCCGAAAGCCCCAAGGGCGCCGCCGAACCTACGGACACCGCCTCATATCAAACCCCAGCCAGCTCCGACACGGATACCTTTCCCACCAGCAGGAAGAAGCCTGCAGTCACGAAAAAGAAAGCTCCCAAGGCGTATGCGCTGACCCCTGCTCAGAAAAAACAGATCAAGGCCCGGAAAAACCTGGAATGGAAAAAGCTGGATAAGAAGAGCAGAGACCTTCAAACTGCGGCCTTCAGGAATGAGCCGGAGCGAGCCGAGGCCCTGATCAAAGCCGGGGCCAAGGTGGATGGGCGAAGCCCTAAAGGTGAAACTCCTCTTTCCATAGCCGCCTTCCGGGGGAACTCGCGGCTGGTCAGGCTTTTGCTGAAACATGGGGCCTCCCTAAACGACATAGACCATAATGGGCAGACCGCCCTGATGAAGGCTTGCGCCGCCGAACGGGAGGAAGCGGTTCGTTTATTGCTCCGTCACCGGGCGCATGTGAACCCTCAGGATCGAATGGGCACCACAGCCCTCATGTTCGCCGCCCTGGGCCGCAGTGAGGAAATAGTGCGCTCCCTGCTAAAAGCCGGGGCCAAGGTGAACCTGCGCAATAAAGAGGGAAAAACGGCCCTCTCCATGGCGGAGGGGTTCGAGAACAAAAGAGTGGTCGACATGCTTTCCGCAGTGGGCGGAACACGGTAAACATAGGCTTTGCGCCAGTTGACTAATCAGGCGAACGGTGGCTATATTAATTGCAGCCAGTCATGGCTGCATGGGGCCATGGCGCATTTTTGGGAGGGCGATATGAAAAGAATAATTTCTCTCGGCCTATTGGTTCTCGCATTGACGGCCCAATCCTCACTTGCAAGCAGTTTGATGGACGCTATTGAGGACAACATGTCCAGCAAAGCTGTCAGCATGATCAACCGGGGCGCGAATGTGGAAACCGCAAACAAGGCCGGTACCACCGTGATTATCCGGGCTGCGGAGCTGGGTATGGTGGATGTGGTCAAGGCGCTGATCGCCAACAATGCCGATGTGAACGCCAAAAGCAACCCTGGGTACACCGCGCTGATGCTGGCTGCGGACAACGGACAGACCAAGGTGGTGAAAATCCTGCTGAAAGCCGGGGCCGATGTCACCGCTAGAAGCGACGCCGGTATGACGGCGCTGGGCTATGCCAAGGCCGCCAGACGACATGAAGTGGCCCAAATCCTGCGAGGCGCAGGCGCAAATTGACAATAAAGCCCAAGGCGCTCCGGGCGGACTCATTTCGCGGGGTCTGCCGCCCAGGGGCAGGTGTGACCTTAAATAAAACTTGGATAGCCGTCTTTAATGCCAGAGCTTCTTGAACTTGACAACCTGAGAGTCCATTTCCGCACCAGCGAGGGGCTGGCCCCGGCGGTGGATGGAGTGTCGTACTCCGTGGGCCATGGCAGCATGGTGGGGCTGGTGGGGGAGTCTGGCTGTGGCAAAACCGTCACCTCCCTGGCCATACTGAAGCTTATACAAAAGCCTGGCCACATAGCCGGGGGGAAAATGCTCTTTGAAGGGGAGGATCTGGTCCCCATGCCGGAGCCTGCGATGCGCCGCATCCGGGGAAACCGGATCGCCATGATTTTCCAGGAACCTATGACAGCGCTCAACCCGGTGTTCACCATCGGAAACCAGATTGAAGAGGCCATCACCTTGCACATGGATGTGGGGCGCAAAGAAGCCAGAGACCGCGCCGTGGAAACCCTGGTGAAGGTGGGCATCCCCTCACCGGAGAAACGGATCGACGACTACCCACACCAGCTCTCCGGTGGCATGCGCCAACGGGCTATGATCGCCATGGCGCTCTCCTGCGATCCGGAACTGCTGATCGCCGATGAACCCACCACCGCCCTGGATGTCACTATCCAGGCGCAGATCCTGGACCTGATGATCCAGATGAAAGAGAGCTATGGCGCGTCAGTCCTGCTGATCACCCATAACCTGGGAGTGGTGGCGCAAACCTGCCAGAAAGTGGTGGTGATGTATGCGGGTAAAGTTGTGGAATCGGCGGATGTGAAAACTCTCTTCGCCAATCCGGCCCACCCATATACAGAAGGGCTGCTCAATTCGCTCCCCTCACCCAAAAACGCCGGGTCGAAAATGAAACTGACCGAGATCAAAGGCCAGGTGCCCAGCCTGCACGCCCTGCCAAAGGGATGCTACTACCACCCCCGATGCCCAAAAGTTATGGATATCTGCAAACAACAGGAACCTGAACTCAAATCCATCGGCCCTGACCAACAAGCCGCCTGCTGGCTACACTGATAAACTCATCCGGATTGGTTTTTATGGGAAAACCTTTTTTGGAAAAAAGGCTTTTCTCAAACTCTTTCCAAAAAACTCCAGTTGTCAACCAGCCCCCAGCAAGGCCTGGGGGACTTGTTGACAGCTAAAAGTCTTTGGAGGGGGCTGGGGGAAGCCTTTCTTCAGAAAGGTTCCCCCATGAAACCAAACCGGATGAACCTGTCTGTGAGTCAGAGGTTTTTTTCCAGGGTGGCGCGGGCGATGTCCGCGGGGAATTTGCGTCCGGTCCACATTTCAAACGATCCGGCGCCCTGATGTACGAGCATCCACAATCCATCCAGGGTAGCCGCTCCGGCAAGTTTGGCCATTTCCAGCAGCGGCGTGTTCAACGGGCGGTA
>JAOUNV010000014.1 GCA_029880775.1 Nitrospinota bacterium
CGAGCAGCAAATACCTGCATTCCTCCCCATGAAACGAACCGATAAATATCCCTCCAGGCTTCAGGACACGCTCTACATCATTGATCCAGGCCGTGTGCATTCTGGCGGAGAGGTGCGTGAAAACCGAAAGGCAATATACAACATCAAGAGATCCATCCTCAAATGGCAGTGGTGGCTCCAGCCCGTTTTGCTCGAAACGCATGTCGGTAAAGGTTTCCCTCAGCCACTTCACGCTTTTAGGGTTGTAGTCGGAGCCGAAAAGGATCATATCCGGGCCCAAGGTCCTCATGTGTCGGATGATACGAGCCGGGCCGCAACCCCAATCCAGGACCGTCAGAGCCCCAGGGGCGGCGTGGTTGCGGATCATCTTGTGTAAAACGGCGGCGATTAGCTCCCCGGAGCTATCATAGCCCTGGAGACTGGCATGGCCCGATGATTCATAAAGCAGCCATAGGGGTGGGGGGAGATAGCCAGGATTGGAGGCCATGAATTCCTTGTTGCTGTTTCGACATCGCCACACGGCCCTGTAGAAGGCCATCTGCTCAGCCAAGGGCAAAAGCCACAGGCGTCTTAACATGCTGACCAGTATCTGTTTCATAACCTCTGACTTAATTAATGGAAAATCAAAACCCGCATAGTAGCAGATATTTCAGATAAAGGCCCTTCCGCCGGGTGGCCATGTGATGTGTTGATCTTAGGTCAGGGCAAAGAATGGGTACTTCCCTGAGGTATTCGAATACAAGCTGGGAACGCGCTCCGCGTTATGGTGGGCGGTGGAGTGTTCCCGTGTCGCAGAAGACACCCTCGGCGGAATCGTGAACGACCACAACCACGATGACCCGGAATGCGTCGCCGACCTCTATTTTTCGGTTGGCTCTCCTATTTCAGCCCCAGCACATCTTGCATATCGTACAGTCCGTTGGATTGTTTCATCACCCACTTGGCGGCGCGCACAGCGCCTTTGGCGAAGTTGTCCCGGCTGCCGGCCTTGTGGGTCAGCTCCAGCCGCTCCCCTTGCCCGGCGAAGATCAGCGTATGATCCCCCACCACATCCCCGCCACGCAGGGTCATGATGCCGATCTCTTTTTGTGGCCTGGGGCCAGCCTGGCCATACCGCCCATAATTGCCCACCAGGCTCAAGTCCCTGCCCAGCGCGTCCGCCACAATCTGGGAGAGCCGCACGGCGGTGCCAGAGGGGGAGTCCTCCTTGGCTTTGTGGTGCATCTCCACGATCTCCACGTCATAATCGTCGTCCAGTATTCGGGCCGCTTCCCTGGCCAGGCGGAACAGTACGTTCACCCCCACACTCATGTTCGGCGCGATCACCGCTCTGGAGCTTTTCGCCATTGCCTCAAAAGTTTTCCAGCGTTCTTCGCCAAACCCGGTGGTGCCGATAACGATCGCTTTCTTCGCCTCTGCGGCCTGGATGAAATGCTGCAGCGAGGCGCCTGGTTCGGAAAAGTCTATGATCACATCGCAGCCATCGATGATTTTGTCCAGCTCGTCTACGACGGGGATATTCTTGCGGGCCAGCCCGGCCACTTCCCCGATATCCTTTCCGATAAATGGCCCGTCCGCCATATCCGTCCCGCCGAAGATCTCAATCCCTTCGGTCTCGTCTATCATGGCGGCTATCCGGCGCCCCATCCTGCCGGCGCAGCCGGTGACGATGGCTTTAATCAATTTTCTCTCCGATAAGTTTCCAGGTTTTATATAGTGGCGCCCGCCAGGCTCTCTTGGCGCCATGGCCGATCACCAAAAGATGATACCCCATCCTTGGGCCTATTGAAAACTATTCCAGAAAAACAGACCGCTCCCCGGCGATATTTTCCACCGCTCCGATCAGCTCATCGTCCGGCGCCACATTCTCCCCGTTGGCGCGGCACACCAGCTCCCCCTTGCCGTGGAACCGGAAGTGGATTACCACCTGGCTGGAGCCTGGGTGGCTTTGGAATATCCTTTTCAGCTCCAGCAGAGATTCCTTTTCCAGGCCGGTGGTGGAGAGAATGATATGCAGCGAATTGGTCATCTTGCCCCGGGCCTGGGGGATGGTCATTATATCCTGGGCTATCAGCCGGGAGCCGCTCTCATCGTCGCTCTCCACCGTCCCGGACACGAATATCGGCTCCTCTTTTTCCAGTAGCTCTCCGCATTTGGCGTACAGGTCTGGAAACACTGTCACATCCACCACTCCGTGCAGATCCTCTAGGGTGAAGTTGGCCATTCGGTCGCCATTTTTGGTGGAGCGCACCTTTTTGTTCAGCGCCACGCCTCCCAGATTAGCCTTGGCCTGGTCCGGCGCGTCCCGGATGGTAGAGGAGTCGTGGCTGGCCAGCCGCTTCAGGTCACGGGCGAACTCCCGCAGAGGATGGCCGGAGATGTAGAAACCGAGGGTTTCTTTTTCGTGAGCCAGTTTCCCTTTCTCGTTCCACTCCTCTATATTCGGGATGGTGGGCCCTGCGGCGGCAGGATCCGCTGTGACACCCATAAATAGGCTTTCCTGGCCGATCTCCCGGTCTCGCAATATCCGCTGGGCCGCCGCCACCGTTTCTTCAATCGACGCAAACAGCGCCGCCCTGGGGTGGCCGCTGCCATCGAAAGCCCCGCACTTCACCAGCGCCTCCAGCGTTCTTTTGTTCAGCGCGGTTCCTTCCACCGCCTCCAAAAGGCTCTGCATAGAAGTGAATTTCTCGATCCTTTCCCTGGCCGTCACAATGGATGCGGCCGCGGCTGAGCCGATCCCTTTCACCGCCGCAAGGCCGAACCGGATACCGCCGGGGGATACGGAGAAGTCGTCCATCGACTCGTTGATGTCTGGCGGAAGCACTTCGATCCCCATATCCTTGCACTCCTGGATATAGCTGAACACCTTGTCGCTGTTTCCCATTTCAGAGGAGAAAAGGGCCGCCATATACTCGGCGGGGTAGTGGGCCTTCAGGTACGCCGTCTGGTACGCCACCAGCGCGTAGCAGGCGGAATGGGACTTGTTGAATCCATATTCGGCGAACTTGGCGATCTGCTCCCACAGGCCCTCTATCTTCTTCTTGTTCCGGCCCAGCGCCACGGCGCCATCCACGAACTTGTCCCGCTCGCTGGCCATTTTCTCCGCGTCTTTTTTGCCCATCGCCTTGCGCAAGGAGTCCGCCTGACCCAGGGTGAAGCCTGCCAGCAGGTTGGCCATCTTCATTACCTGCTCCTGATACACGAACACACCAAAAGTCTCCCCCAATATCGGCTCCAGCTCCGGGAACTCATAGGAGACCTTCTCGTGGCCATGTTTGCGGCGCACATACTGGTCCGCCATGCCGGACTGAATAGGCCCTGGCCGGAAAAGCGCCACCAGCGCGATAATATCGCTAAAGTCGGTGGGCTTCATTTTCCGGATCAGGTCTCTCATGCCGGTGGACTCCAACTGGAACACACCCAGGGTGCGGGCCGAGCAGAGCAGATCGAAGGTCTTCTTGTCATCAAGGGGGATGGAGTCTATGGCCAGGTCCGGTTTCTTTTTGCGCGCCAGCTTGACGGTATTGTCGATAACCGTCAATGTTCGCAGCCCTAGGAAATCCATCTTCAGCAGGCCCAGCTCCTCCACATCCTTCATCTGAAACTGGGTTACCAGCTCGTCAGAGCCGGAAGGCTTGAAAAGGGGCATGTAATCTGTCAGCGGACCGGGGCTTATCACCACTCCGGCGGCATGAGTAGAAGCGTGACGGACAGTTCCCTCCAGCGCGCGGGAAACGCGCAGAAGGCGGGACACCTGGGGGTCATCCTTTTCCATCTTGCTCAGGCGCGGTTCCTCCTTCAGCGCTTTACCAATGGTCATTTTCAGGTCGTTGGGGATCAGCTTGGCGATTTTATCCGCCTGGGAGTAGGGCACTTCCATCACCCTGGCCACATCCCGCACCACGGCTTTTGCCTTCATGGCGCCGAAGGTGATTATCTGGGCCACATGCGCCTCTCCCCCGTATTTATCGCGGACATAGTCGATCACTTCGCCACGGCGGTCCATGCAGAAGTCGATGTCTATATCGGGCATCGATATTCTTTCCGGATTCAGGAATCGCTCGAAAATCAGCCCATACTTTACCGGATCAAGATCGGTGATCCTCAAAGCGTAGGCCGTCATGGATCCAGCCGCCGAGCCTCGGCCTGGCCCCACGGGGATCTCCTGCTGGCGGGCGTAGTCTATGAAATCGGCGGTGATCAGAAAATAGCTGGAGAAACCCATCTGGCGGATCATGGCCACTTCCTCGGCCAGCCGGGCCTTGTACTGGTTCTTCCCCTCAGCATCCAGCGCCTCGCCCCGGGCCTGGCTCTCCATAAACCTGGCCTCAAGCCCTATCACGGCCTTACGCTCCAGGTATGAGTCTATGTTCGTATCCTCCGGGGCGGTAAAGTTGGGGAGGTGATACTTGTTGGTCTGGGAGGATAGCTCGAAGGAAAAATTGCACTCCTCCGCCACCTTCAAGGTGTTGGAAAGAGCCTCCGGAACCTCGCCGAACAGCGCGGCCATCTCCTCGGCGCTTTTTACGTAGAACTGGTCCGGCTCGTAGCGGATCCTGTTTTCCTGGGAGATAAAGGCGCCCTTGCCGATGCAGATAAGAGCGTCGTGAGCCTCGGCGTCCTCCCGGTTCAGGTAGTGGGCGTCGTTGGTGGCGATCAGCGGCAGGCCCATGCTTTTGGCCAGAGGGATCATTCCCTTCACCACGGTCTTCTGGAGCTTCATCCCGTGGTCCTGGATCTCCAGGTAAAACCGGCCAGGGAAGGCCTCCGCATAGAAGCCAGCCGCCTCCCTGGCTTTATCCTCCCGCTCGGCGAGAAGCATCCGCGACACCTCCCCCGCCAGGCAAGCGGACAATGCCACCAGCCCCTCGTTGTGGGCCGCCAGAAGCTCCCTGTCCACCCTCGGTTTCCCGTAGTAATACCCGTCTCGGAACCCGGCGGTGATCAACTGGCACAGGTTGTGGTACCCCTTGCGGTTCTGGGCCAGCAGAACCAGGTGGTATGCCCGGTGCTCGCCAGAATCAGACCCGCCGGATTTGACGAACCGGCTTTGGGGAGCCACGTACATCTCGCAACCGATGATAGGCTTCACGCCGGCTTTTATCGCCTTGCTGAAAAAACCCACGGCGCCGAACATGGATCCATGATCCGTGACGGCCACCGCGGGCATGCCCATTCCGGCCACCTTCGCGGCCAGGGAGTCAAACTTAATGGCTCCATCCAGCAGACTGAACTGGCTGTGAAGGTGCAGATGCACAAACTCGGCTTTTTTCAGCGTCAAATACCCCTCCATGCATGATGAACTGGCTCGCCAGCGGCAACTGGCTCGCCAGCGGCAACTGGCCCGCCAGCGGCAACTGGCCCGCCAGCGGCAACTGGCCCGCCAGTGCGAGTGGCGGCTCAGAAGACGTTAGAGGTCCTCCTCCGGCATCTCCTCGACGCTGAAATGGTCATGATCAGGGCTGAACCTCTCCTCGGTCTCCCCACCTTTCATGGTCAATTCATCGACTTCCCCACTCTCCTCCGCAGGTTCATCCTCGACAGCTTCTTCGAAATCATCCGGAACCACCGGCTTTATCTTCACAGAGGCTTTCTTGGGCGCTTTCTTCTGGTCCGCCCCGCACTTTGGGCACAGAGGCTTGGGTTTACCAAGATCAAAAAACTTGACCCCGCACTGGTAGCAGGAAAATCTTTGCCCAAATTTGGGATGAGTCATCTTTAGTTCCATCGAATATTAGTTTCAGTCCGTGATACTTCATACCGAAACACGGATAAAAAGGCAACCTTATTTTTTACGGCGCCTATTCCCACTCGATGGTGCCAGGAGGCTTTGAAGTAATATCGTACGTTACACGGTTTATTCCACGAACTTCTCCCACCACCCTGTTCGATATCTTTCCCAGCAAATCGTAGGGAAGCTGAGCCCAGTCGGCGGTCATGGCGTCTCGGCTGTTTACCGCGCGGACGGCCAGCGTATTTTCATAGGTGCGCTCGTCCCCCATCACTCCCACCGATTTTACCGGCAGGAGAACGCAGAAAGCCTGCCACACTTTGTCGTACCATCCAGCCTTTGTCAGTTCCTCCAGGAAGATGGTATCCGCCTGCCGGAGGATTTCCAGCCGTTCCACGGTCACTTCCCCCAGCACCCGGATGGCAAGCCCCGGACCAGGGAACGGATGGCGCCACACCACGTTTTTTGGCAAACCCAGCTCCTCCCCCACCGCTCGTACTTCGTCCTTGAACAGCTCCCGTAACGGCTCTATCAGGTCCAGGTGGAGCATATCGCCCAGCTCCAGGTTGTGATGGGTTTTTATCACCGCCGAGGGGCCTTTGGTGTGGGTGGACTCTATCACGTCTGGGTAAAGCGTTCCCTGCGCCAAAAACTTCACGTCAGGGATTTTCTCCGCCTCTTTCACGAACACTTCCACGAATGAGGGGCCGATGATTTTTCTTTTTTTCTGCGGATCTGTGACCCCCGCCAGGCGGGAAAGGAACATCTCGGAGGCGTCCACCTTTATCACCTTCATATGGAAGTGCCCGGCGTACATGCTCATCACTTTTTCCGCCTCACCCTGGCGCAACAGGCCGTTGTCCACGAAGATGCAAGTCAGCTTGTCCCCGATCGCCTCGCTTATCAGCCGGGCCGCCACGGAGGAGTCCACGCCTCCTGAGAGGGCCATCAGCACGCCTGCGTCTCCCACCCTGGCGCGGATTGTCTCCAGGCTCGACTCCACAAAGCTGCGCATGGTCCAATCGCCGGCAAATCCGCACACCCGGAATAAAAAGTTTTCCAGCATGGCGGCGCCATTGGGGGTGTGGGCCACTTCCGGGTGGAACTGGATGCCGAAGAAAGGCCGCTCCCCATGGCGCATCGCGGCCAGAGTGGAGCCTTCTGTGTGCCCTATTCCGCTAAAACCGGGGGGGGCGGTCTCCAGCCTGTCGCCATGGCTCATCCACACGTCCTGCCCACCGGACAAGCCGTGGAACAGGTCGGACGTGTCGTCGATCTCCATCCGGGAGTAGCCATATTCACGGCGTTGGGCCTTGGCCACTTTGCCGCCCAGCAGATGGGCCATAAGCTGCATTCCGTAGCATATTCCCAGCACGGGGATCCCCAGGTCGAATATTTCTTTCGGGGCCATGGGGGCGTCTGGGTCTGTGATATTGGCTGGCCCTCCGGAGAGGATTATCCCTCTGGGGGCGAACTCCTTTATTTTCTCCAGGCCGATGTTGTATGGATGGATTTCGGCACAGACGCGCAGCTCCCGAGTGCGACGGGCGATAAGCTGTGTGTACTGCGACCCGAAATCGAGGATCAGCAGTTTTTCGTGGCCCTGGATCATTGATGGGGCGAGTAGTTGGGCGCTTCCCTGGTCACCTGGACATCGTGCACATGGCTCTCCCGCAGCCCGGCCGCCGATATCCGGACGAACTTGCTCTTTTCGCGAAGCTGGAGGAAATCCGCCGCGCCGCAGTAGCCCATCCCGGAACGCAGCCCCCCCATCAGCTGGTTCACCACGAAGGATATGTTTCCCTTGTATGGCACTCGGGCCTCCACTCCCTCCGGCACCAGCTTCACGCCGGAGAGCTTGGCGTCCTGGAAATACCTGTCCGCGCTTCCTTCTGTCATGGCGCCGATGGAGCCCATCCCCCTGTATTCCTTGTATACCCGGCCCTGGAACATCACCTTCTCACCTGGAGACTCTTCCACTCCGGCGAAGATGGAGCCGATCATCACCGCCTCGGCTCCTGCGGCCATGGCTTTGACTACATCGCCGGAATGTTTCACGCCGCCATCGGCGATTATCGGCACGTCGCTTTTGGCCGCTTCCTGGGAGCATTCGTATATGGCGGTGATCTGGGGCACACCCACACCGGCCACTATGCGGGTGGTGCATATGGAGCCGGGGCCGATGCCCACCTTCACAGCGTCGGCGCCAGCGTCGATCAGCGCGCGGGTTCCCTCGGCGGTGGCCACGTTGCCGGCTATGATTCGGACATCGTCGGAGAGCTTGCGTATGGCCCGGACAGTGCTAATAACCGATTCCTGGTGCCCATGGGCGGTGTCCACCACCAGAACATCACATCCATATTTGAGCAGTTCCTGGGCGCGTTCCAGCTTGTCCGCTCCGGCGCCCACCGCTCCGCCCACCCGCAGCCGACCTTTCGTATCCTTGGCGGCGTCGGGGAACAACAGATCCTTTTCTATATCCTTTATGGTGATCATCCCCTTGAGGTTGTTCCCGGAGTCGACGATCAGCAGCTTCTCTATTTTCTCCGCCCGCAAAATCTCCTGGGCTTCGTCCAGGCTGGTCCCTTCCTGGACGGTGATCAGCTTGTCCGCCGGGGTCATGATTTGGCGCACCGGCATCTTCATGTCTGTTATAAAACGCATGTCGCGGTTGGACAGGATGCCCACGGTTTTTACCCCTTCCGTCACCGGGAACCCGGAGAAGCCGTATTTGTGGACCAGCTTCCATGCGTCCGCCACGGTGGCGGTGGCGTCGAGGGTGATAGGGTCGGGGATCACGCCGGTGACGTGGCGCTTCACCCGGTCCACTTCCTTGCGTTGTCTTTCTATCGGCAGGTTCTTGTGGATGATCCCGATTCCGCCTTCCAGGGCCAGGGCTATGGCCATTTCAGCTTCAGTAACCGTGTCCATGGGGGCGGAGACCAGCGGAATGTTCAGCTCGATGCCTTTGGCCAGCCTGGTTTTTATGTTGGCTTCGGCTGGCAGTATGGTGGAGTAGCCAGGAACCAGCAAGACATCGTCGAAAGTGAGAGCCAGCGGAATATTTTGAAACTTGTTGTTCATACGTCCCTATAAAGCAAAGGCCGATTGTTTAGTTGGGAATAAACGATAAATGATAGCGCAAATCGGCTCTCGGCTCCAGAGGTAATACGAGCCCGGCGGTGGGATCGCCAGATAAGGAGGTGGGGCTCCGCCTACAACGCCAACAGCAGGGCGGCGTCCTTGTGGGGCGCGCGCTTGCGCTCCAGCTCTTTCTTGTCGATCAGATATATTCCCTTGGCGGGGTCTAAAACCACTATGGAGTCCTTTCCCAGGCCGATCAGCGCCAGGAAGTGATTGTATCTTAGATCATGTTTTTCGCTTATTTTTCGGTACTCCTCCTCCCCCACGCCCAGGGATTTGAGCTTCTCTTTGCCGTATTCCAGAGTCACCGGGACGATCACGGGCCTCCCCAGCCGCAGTTGTTTTTTGATGAAGCTCTCTGTGGCCTGGACCACATACGCCTTGAAGCCGAGTCCTTTGGCGATCCGTTTCATCTCCCCCAGCGAATAATCCCCCTCTTTGCTACTTGGGGGATGTTTTTTCAGCAGCCCCCTCTGGTCGGCGTCCTTGCTCCCCCAGTAGGAGAGGACGCTGTGCAAAATCGCAGCTCCGCAGGAGTTTTTGCCGATCTGGCGGTGGAACTTGACATCCAGCGCCAATAGCACCTTCTCCTTGGGCAGGGTCTGGACCCGCTCGACCGGCGAGGCGGCCACCACCGGCGAGGCGGCTATCACCGGCGAGGCGGCTATCACCGGCGAGGCGGCCACCAGAGTGAAGGTGGCGCCCGCCAAGAAGAGAGCCTTGTTGATCATGAACCTGAACCGAAAGCTGGAAGACGGCGCCTTGCAGGAACCTTGGGTCAGTCCAGAATCCTCAGGATAAGGTAAACAATGACAACAATGATCAGCAGGTCGATCAATGAGCTGCCAGCGGTCACCATGTCGGCGTCGATACCGGAGGCGGCCTCCATGCCGGCCATAAAGTCCGCTTCATTGGCTGTCATCGGTGTGGGGGAGGTCTCCATGGCTCCGGGAGCCACGCTCATTTCCTGGTTTTGCAGAAACTTCACCTCGTGAGTGGAGAAGGGAGTGGGCGCGGAGGAGCTGGCCATCGATGATCCGGCGGATATCAGCATTGTAAATAGCAGAAGAAACAGGATGTTTTCAGTTTTTTTCATTTTAAACCCTCTTGCTAAATTAAATAATTTTTCGCCTTGGGAGATCTGTGCGCCGCCACATTATAATATTCTGGTGGGGACCAAGCGCAATATTTTTCTGCGCTCCTGGTGGTTTTTGGTTAGCTCCTCAGCGCCCGCTGTATCCGATCGAATATGTCCGAGGCCCGGGCGACATAAAGGTCTATTGCGTCCCTGTCCGCCTGGTTGATGGCGGTGAAGCGGAAGTAGCAGATATTAACCGCGCCTCCCTTCACTTCAGAGCTAGTCATCTCCGCCATGGCGTCCACTCTTAATGGCGGTTCCCAGGGGCGGTCTATGGAAATCAGAACAGGGATACCCTGGTCAGGCGCGGATCCCTCGATGGCGGCCACCAGGCCGGAGGAGTTTATGGAGACACATATGGCCCTGGGCTCATCCCCGGTGGAGGTGAATCCTGGCGCTATGGCCTGGGAGGGCGCGCCAACGGATGGCGCTTGTCCCAATTGTTTTTCCAGGTTGTTCACTTTATCCATAAGGCTGGATATCGCGTTTTTGACATCACTGCTAACAGAATCGCCAAGCTTCACCTGTTCGCCACTTTGGGTGGGTGGGGAAGCCTGACGGCGTTTAGCGGTGGGAGTTTCCAATATCATCTGGGTCAGGGCAGGGAACATTCCTGGGCTCACCTCGGAAAACCGAAAGCCGAAATAATCCTCGAATACTCCACGTTGCGCCACCATCCCTCTGGCGTCGCTTTTTGGGATTCTGGCTGTGGAGCCAAATGAATCGACCGGCGAATCTTCATAATCGCCATCTTCAGGCAGAGACACTTCCGTCACCGCCTCGGACTCTTCCTCTTCCGTCTCCAGGCCTGGCCTGTCCGATTGGGATAGGGCTATCGGATCCTGACCTGCTTCGTTAAGGTCATCGAGCATGAATCCGCTCAAGGTATCGTCATCATCGGAATATGGAGCCAGAATTTTCACTGTATCTTCGATATCGTCAAATGCGTAGTTGTGCCCTTCTTCTTTTAAGGTGATGGGCTCTAGATCGCTATCCTCGTCCTGGTGTGGCTGGGTAAGTAAATCCAGCTCCATGATGTTGAAATCCCTGGATGTGGTCATCTCCATGTTCTGGAAGTCATCCACTTGCGGATACCCCGGAACCTCATATTCCTCTTCCTCGTACTCCTCATCATCCTCTTCATCATCGGATTGCGCCGGGGGGCCTTCTATCGCCATGTCCAGGCCGTCTTCATCCATATCCGGGATGCCCAGCAATTCCTTGTCGAGAATGTCTATATCCTCTTCGGAAATTGTATCGTCACTAATGTCCGTGCTGGTGGCTTCCAGATCTTCACTGTGCATCATTTCCTGGGAAGGCTCGGAGTCCTCGTCCTCAAAGGAAAGCTCTTCCTCTTCCGCTCCATCGGTGTCGAATTCCAGATCCACTTCAGGCAGATCCTCTTCTGTCTGCGGCTCTTCCTCTGTCAGCTCGGACTCTTCCTCGGTTTCCTCCAGCTCCAGCGACAGATCTTCCTCCCCTTCCAGTTCCTCCTCCAGCGGCTCAGGAAGGAAGAAACCAGCCTCCGGCGTTTCGTCCCCCAGCGTTTCCTGCTCAGTTTCTATCCGGTTAATATCATCTGTCCCCAGGTAGTTGACCGTTTGGACTTCCAGGGCGCCAGGTATTGAGGACGAATCAGATAATGTCTCCTCGAGAGATCCTGTCATCTCGCTGTCCTGGTACTCAAAATCCGCTTCCTCAACAGAGGAGGGGGGGGCGACTGTCTGGTAACCCAGGTAATCATCCGAGATGGCCATGTCGCTTATGTCGTCTGCGTTTTCGTATTCGCTGCCCACAGTCTCCATCAGGGGAGTGGACTCCATGTCTTCAGTTTCCTCTGTATCTTCCATGCGGTCGAGTTCAGCTTTGGTGGAGGAGTCGTCAAGCGGCTGGAACATGAAACCGGACATGGTGTCTTCATCTTCCAGGCTCAAGGTTTCTTCCTGCGGCTCGGATTCATCTGCTTCCTCGATTGCCCCTCCCATTCCCTCGAACGACTCGGTGCTATCCAGATCCCCTTCCTCCTCGTCGTCATTCGGGATATCCATTTCCACCATCGGAGTGATCTCTTCCTCGGTCTCCTCCTCCTCGTCATCCGGGATATCCATTTCCACCATCGGAGTGATCTCTTCCTCGGTCTCCTCCTCGTCG
>JAOUNV010000151.1 GCA_029880775.1 Nitrospinota bacterium
TGACTCATAGCTACGCTGTCGAGTCAGATCGTGGATACCCATCAGGATGGCCGCAGGCTTGCGAGTTTCATCGCGCACCATCTTCACCATCACCTCTATCGGTCGACCGGTGGGGTTGGCCGGATGATCCGCCTCCAGGGTTATCATCGCGTCCTGCTGATCATTCTGGGCGTCGCACACGGGACAATCCACCTCCGGGCTGTGATGGAGAAGTTCCTGGATGTTCTTTCCGATCACCTTATCCGGGGTAAGCGCTGTCATCATGTAGAAAGCGCTGTTGGCATGGGAGACGTTGAGATCCATGTCCAGCAGGTATATGGCGTCCTCGAAAAAATCCATGGCAAAAGCCCATTCCATCCGCGACTCCACCAGCGCCTTTTCCATTTTCCTCCGCTCGGTGATATCCAGAAACACTGTCTGCACCGCCGGCAGTCCTCCCAGCTCCACCGGTGAGCCCATGATCTGGACATCGATCATATTTCCGTCCATCCGGCGCAGCTTCATATCCACCGGCGAGGTCACCTCCTGTTTTTCCAAGATGCTCTCGATACTGCTACGAGCTAATTTCCTCGATTCGTCACTAACAAGGTCCAACGAGCTTTTTCCTATTAAATCCTCCGGCGAGTTCCCTCCCAACGCCGTCACCGCCGCCGGGTTTATGTAAACGATCTTGAAATTGGATTGGACGAAGATCGGGACGGGAGAATGCTCCACCAGGCGTCTGTATCGCCCTTCGCTCTCCTTGAGCGCCGCCTCGGTTTTTTTCATTTCGGTAATATCCTGCACCTGGCCCACGTAATATAATGGGCGCCCCTCAGAGTCGGATATCGCTGTAACCCCCAAAATACCCCAGAACACCGAACCATCCTTGCGAATATAGCGTTTCTCCATGCTGTAGGAATCGACCTCCCCCGTGGCCGCTTGGCGCTGTTTCTCTTTGTTGGTCGCCACATCGTCCGGGTGGGTAAGCTCCAGGGAGCTCTTGCCGATCAGCTCTTCCCGGGAATAGCCAAACATCCGGGCCAGGCCTTCGTTCACCTTTGTGAACTTAAAGTTCAGGTCAGTCAGCCCCATTCCGATATTGGCCTGATCGAAAAAGCTTCGGAGCCTGAATTCACTTTCGTTTAACGCCTTTTCCGTCTCCAGCCTTTCCAACTCGGCGGCCACCCGTCCTGAAAACACGTGCATCGCCGCCTCGGCCATATCCTGGTTTCCCAGGGGCTCGCGGCCCATCATCGCCATGACCCCCAAAGGCGCGCCCGTGCTGGAGACCAGCGGGGCCCCCATATAGCTTTCGATCCCCATTTCCACTAGCAGAGCGTCATCAGAAAATAGCCGCTGTACGCCTTTTGGGTAAACACAGGCGCCCTTCTTTACCGCCTGTTCGCAAGGAGTCCCCCGCAAAGAATAGGTAAAAGGCTCTCCAGCGACACCGCCATCGCAAACGGCAAAAGCTTCCACCTTCTCCGGTTCGCCAGGCGCCATCCTGCCGATAAGCGCCACGGTCATCCCGAAACTTTGGCTCAGGTGACAGACCACCCTCTGGAAAAACTCCTCCCCCGTAACTTTGGAAAAATCAAACGCCAAGGTTTTGTACGCCTCTTCCCTCCGGAAAAGTTCCTTTTCCCCGGCGGTCTGAAAGGCCGCTTCGCGCATCACACATATGGCGCCAACCCTGAAATTATTCACCTCGAATAAGCTGGAATAGTTGATCAGCAGGTTCAGTTGGGCGCCATCCCGCCTTATAATCGGCTGGACATGCCCCTCCACCCTGTTGGCCAACATCGCCTCCGCCGCGTTTTTCCATCCCAAGCCGGACAAGACCTCCGCCCAATCGGTTCCCACCAGTTGAGACCTGTCCAAACCCAGCAACCGCTCCACTGCCGGGCTCACAGAGGCCACCTTTCCCCGCTCATCGATAACCGTGATCCCATCCCCGGCAAGATCAATGATTTTTTGAAGCCTTTTGTGGAGGATATCGCTCCTGCGCTCGGAGGCGCCCAATTTGGTGGAGGTCTGTGTCAAATTCCGCGAAAGGGATCGTATGATGAAAAAGGATCCCAACCCCACCGCAGCGGCGCCCGCGAGAAAGGGTAATATGGAGGAGCACTGAGAGATCAATCCCATATCCATGCCCCTACCCGCTCAGCCCGTAGGCATGGATGGGGATAACTGTGTCACCTATGCTTGCCATGACACAAGAATCCGCCATAGACGATAGCGGACAACAAGCATGCTTCCTGCGACGCCACACCCAAAAAAACATTACCACACCCCTGCAGGCGCCACTCAGCGAACATACGAACTGCATGAAGAACAACGTCTTCCACAATAGTAAGTCGGGAGCGCCAAGACCGCTACATTCTACATTATAACTGCCCTGTCTTGGAACAGGCAATATCGCGGTGTCATTTATACTTGCTGTGAGTGGCGGAAGTCACGTAAGTCACCCAAGATTCCTATGTCCCATCGGAATGTCACTTGAAGTAAAATGCGCAGGAAGCCTCTGGCGACGGCGTGAAAATGCCCAAAGGCCGAAGGCGTATCTTAGTTGAACTCATTCCGGGACAATGAATTTCTTGAAAAACTCCTTATACTTGACAATAAGAACGACACTTCCGAACATGGTGATCGAAACCATAACTAGCATAAGAATCAGAAGATGCACACCGGGCTTTTCCTTGCTCTTGTTGTTATCCATGGCCTCCCCTTGTATCTTGTCCAGCCATTATACTCCTTCCAGCTTACAGAGCCAACATGAAATCCGTCTCTATGGATTGAAAGACCTCAAGCAAGGGGAAAAGGCGCGATATGCAAAAGCCCCATTACACCTGAGCGCCCATTTTACGGAGGGCGTTGATCCTGGCCGCGGTGGGGGGATGGGTGGCGAACATCGCTGCGGAACTCATCGAAAAGCTCTTTACAGGATTGATTATATACATGTGCTGGGTAGCGCGATTGGCGCCCTCCAAAGGTTCCGGATCCAGCGCGATCTTGGCCAGCGCCGAGGCCAACCCCTCCGGATTTCGTGTAAACTGAACTGCGGTGGCGTCCGCCAAAAGCTCGCGCTTGCGGGATACCGCCATTTGCAGAAGATAAGCGCTAAAGGGCGCCAACACAGCCAGCAGGATCGCCAGGAGCAGCAGAATGGGATTGCCACCTCTCGGTCCCCTTCGCCGCCCACCGCCTCGCAAAAACGCGTCGCTGATCATGGCGATGGCCCCGGCAAGCACCGCCGCCAACATAGCGTACCGGATGTCGTAGTTTCCTATGTGGGCCATCTCATGAGCGATCACCCCTTGCAGCTCGTCTCGATCCAGCTTGTTGAGCAAACCACGGGTCACCGCCACGGCAGAGCGCTCCGGGTCCCGCCCTGTGGCGAACGCGTTGGGGGCGGCGGACTCCATGACATACACTTCCGGCATGGGGAGCCCGGAGGCTATCTTCATCTCCTCCACCACGTTATATAGCATCGGCTCCTTGTTATGATCCACCTGGGTGGCGCCACTCATCCACATGATGGTGCTCGCCCCCCTGGCCCAAGACCACCAGCCGAGAAAAAGCGCTATAGTAAAAGCCACCCCCACACCGATATCTGGCGCGCCGTAGGCTCCGCCGATAGCGGCTCCGAGCAGAGCCAGAATGGCGGCCATGATAAATAAAATCAGGTAGGAGTTGCGGATGTTTTTATCTTTCTCCCGATAAAAGGAGCTACGCTCCACGGGAGGGGCTGGCGCTGGGGAAGCTCCGGCTGACCTCTCTTTGCCAAATGCGGCCATCGCCCCCGGTGGCGGCTGCGCCGTAGTTACCGCCGAGGATCTTTGCGCAGGCAAAGGTGGAGGTGGCGCTTCGGCGCTCTGCCCAGGCTGTGGGCTCAAAGAAGCAGGAGCGGCAATGGGGCCCTGATCCCTCTTCACCACGGTGATCTCCCCACACAGGGCGCATTGCACAGCCCTGGGCCTGTTCATGAACCCGCAATGGGGGCATGGTACCCTTGGCCGTTTTAACAGGCTCATGGCGATCGCCGGAGAATGGCGCTATCTAACGCAGGTTCACCTTCACCGGCTCCCGCTCCACTTCCGGGATGGAGAAAAATTCCTCCTGCTTGAAGCCGAAGGTGCTGGCGATGATATTTGAGGGGAACATCTCGCACTTGGTGTTCAGCTCCATCACAGAATCATTATAGAACTGGCGGGAGAATGCGATCTTGTTCTCTGTGGAGGTCAGCTCCTCCTGCAGCTTCATCACGTTCTGGTTCGCCTTCAGGTCCGGGTAGTTCTCCGAAAGAGCGAAGAGGCTTTTCAACGCTTCTGTGAGCATCCCCTCCTTTTGAGCCCGGTCCGATACCTTGGTGGCCTTCATCGCCTCGCCCCGAGCCTGGATCACCTTTTGCAAAGTCTCCTGCTCGTAGCTCATATAGTCCTTCACCACCTCCACCAGGTTTGGGATCAGGTCGTAGCGTCTTTTTAACTGAACGTCGATCTGGCTCCACGCGTTTTTCACCTGCTGGCGCAAGCGCACCAGGCTGTTGTACATGGCCACTACAAACAGAATGATCGCCACCAAAACTCCCAGAAATATGAATCCAGACGTTGCCATTTCCTTCTTCTCCTCTATCCGATATTATTCAGAGCCCACAGTGTGGGACCAAGCCATACCTGTATCGCGAAAACCAGCACATGAGCCCCGGCCATCACATATCCCGCCAGGGCCGCCGGAGTGTGGGAGCGCTCCAGCCCAACCGTTGTCCAGTATAACCCTCCAGCGAAGGAAAAACCCGCCACCGACAAAGGATTCATGTCCATAAAGAAAGGATAGGCGTTGGCCACATCGTTGATGGCGGCATACGCTCTAATCCCCTCTTTTATATACCAACCCAGGCCCAGCATGTAAAAGCCCAGGGACAAGTACTTATACGCCCCTGGATGGAACGCCTTCGGATCACCCGACCCGACGCCCGGCGCGCCGAACAGGCTCATCGCGCCCCCTTGCCTGGCAGCAGGTCGGCCACTACTCCCATGGCTATATCCACCACCCGGTCCGCCTGCTTGTCGTTTGTCGAGTACCCGCTATCCCTGGTGGTGTATTGCCGAACCACCAGGTAGCGTATATTTTTGTCCTCACCTTTCTCGAACACAATTTTTGATTCAGGAGAGGGTGTGTAGCCGTTCATAGGCTCGAAAGCGTCCTTCGCCAGGATCACGCAATAGAGATATGGCTTATTCATATTGAATGTTATCTGCGCCTGCACACCAATAAAATCCTCCGGAGCGCCATCGAATGTGACGAACAGCTTGATATCCTCAGGGGTAACCAGGTACTTATCCCCCTCGTCCAGCAGCAGCATCGGCTGAACCACCGGCCCAAGGGCGACCCATTTCTCAAGTATTCTGTCCCTCTCCCGGATGAACAAATCCTTTTTGGACATTATAACGTCAGGTTCCCATGCCTTTGCGTTGGTGAAAAAAAACACAGTAAGCAGCAGGGAGCTCTGCATGAAAATAATAATGGCCATATTATTGGCGAACAGGTATTCCGGAATGACGGCAAGATCCAGATATGCGCAGAGGCCGATAAAAACCAGCATAGCTACAAAGCCCCATCCGGTGAACCCGTCCATGAAGCTGCCAGGCGCCAGCTGGGCTTGTTGCGCTTTCCGCTCTATTTTGCGCAGATCCTTGGCCGACCCCACCACCCAGCGGTCGTCGCTGGTATCTGGCGCTTTCCTGCTGTTGGACACGCCACGGGCCACGATAAACGACAGCCCCAACACAAACACCGGCGCC
>JAOUNV010000152.1 GCA_029880775.1 Nitrospinota bacterium
TATGCCGTGGGCGGAGTCACCTGCGTGGGCGACCTGAATGCGGACCGGATCGCTGAGTTCAAGTACATCGTCAAGGAGGCGCGCGATTTCATCAATAACGTTTATATCCCCGACGTGATCGCCGTGGCGCCTTTCTATCTGGATTGGGCGGGGATCGGCGGTGGATTGAAGAACTACTTGTCCTATGGCATGTTCCCCGGCAAGGGGGGCAAGGAGCCGGATAACCTATGGTTCCCCCGTGGGATAATCATGGATCGCGACTTGACGAAAGTTCACCCGGTGGACGCCGCCGCGATCACAGAAGACGTTACCCACTCCTGGTACAAATACGCGGGCGGCGCTCCCTTGAACCCCTCTTTGGGGGAGACCGACCCGTGGTACACAGGAGTGGAGACCGCCACCGATGGCAAGTACTCCTGGCTGAAGACCCCCAGGTATGATGGTCACGCCATGGAGGTGGGGCCGCTGGCCAGGATGCTGGTGAACTTTGTCTCCGGCCATAAGGAGACGGTGGAAAACGTCAGCTTCCTGCTGAAGACTTTGGGCGTGGGACCAGAGGTGCTATTCTCCACCCTGGGCCGCACAGCCGCCCGCGCCATAGAGACGAAGATCGTGGTGGAGAAGATCGACAGCTGGCTGGATGAATTGCTGGCGAACATCAAGAAGGGGGATTTGGACACCTTCACCGACTTCAAGATGCCGGACAAGGCGACAGGCTATGGCATGACAGAGGCTCCCCGAGGAGCCTTGGGCCATTGGATAGAGATCGAGGGCGGCAAGATCAAGAATTATCAACTGGTGGTGCCAAGCACATGGAACGGATCCCCCCGGGATGGGAAAGGGCAGCGCTCCGCTTTCGAGGAATCACTCATCGGCACGCCGGTGTCTGATCCGGAAAAGCCATTGGAGGTACTGCGCACAATCCACTCTTTCGATCCATGCATCGCATGCGCGGTGCATGTCATAGACAAGGATCGGGACGAGACTTACACAGTGCGGGCGGTATAAAAAGGGATAAACGGGAGACGGGAGATGGGAGTCGCATCGGGCATATCGGGCCAGAAGAAGAAGCTGGTGTACACGCGCAACTTCTCCAACCGCCTGATCCACTGGATCACCTTCTTCGCGGTGATAGACCTGATGATCACAGGATTCTACATCGGTTACCCGACCGCCATCTATGGCTATGGTGAGGCGCATGACCAATTCACCATGGCGTATATCAGGTACTTCCACTTTCTCGGGGCCATGGTCCTGGATGTCACCCTTTTCGTCTGGTTCTACCTGGCGTTTTTCAGCATGTATCACAAGTACTGGAAGGATATGATCCCCACCGCCGCGACGATCTTCGGGGCGATCCGAGTGGCCCGATGCTACTTTACCTTCGAAAAGCCCCCCTTTTACCGCAGGTTCGACCCACTGGATGGCCTTCTCTTCCTGGTGTTGATTCTCCTTATGGTTCTCCAGATGCTCACCGGATTCCACCTCTATGTCCAGGGCCTGGCCCCGGACTACTGGTGGGCCAAGGTCATCCACCTGGGCACAGACTGGCTGGTTCCGCTGCTCGGCGGCAGCCAGGGGGTGCGGCTGGTCCATCACATGATGGAATGGGTCATGATGGCTGGGATCATAGTGCATGTGTACATGCAAGTGGCCAAGACCATCATGTGGCAGGATGGGCATATCGTGCAGATCGTGGGAGGATATAAATATCGGGATGTGGAGTGAGTAGCGAGCAGGCGTTAAGTGGTATCCAATCCCGCTGTTATGATAGCCATGGCGTGAAATATTATCTTTTCGGCTGGAGGGGGGCTGCCCTGCTGGCGATTATATATTTCGCGGTCGAAATAGGGACTATGTCAATACCAGGAGATTGGGGAGGCATATTATACGTTGGATTCCACTTTGGATTTGCGCCTGTTTTATGCGTAGCACATGTTCTGTATACGACCTATTACATAGCGGCGCGTTCAGTTCCGCCTGTTGATACAAGTTACTTGGCGATCCAGTCAACTTCATTATTTTTGCCGATCATCATTATAATAGCCGCTTGGAAGTGGCCAATCCTGATGCCATATATACTAAATTCCATTGGATTATCATTCAGCCCATAGGGTGGCGTATATAAAGCCGTTGTTCTTGCGCCGTTGTGATAGTGAGGAAGCGAGGAGAAGTTTATGTAACCCACTAAACTCCTGACCGCCCCCCTCCCGCACTTTTGTTGAAATCCAATTTCAATATAACCTATACTAAAAGTCGAACGACCGCCCCCGCATGATGGGACGGCGCAAATAGAAAGGCGCGTCATGGAATGTGTTTTTTGGACCCTTCTGCTAATGGCCGTCGTATGGATATGCGCATACCACCGCCTTGCCGCCCCCGTCTCCTCTGTGGCGGTGGCCGTGGCCATGCTCTTCTGGAGCATCTTCGGCGGTGGCCCGGCGAGCATTATAATACTTACCTGGCTTCTGTTCCTGGCGGTGGCTGTGCCGATGAACATGCCGGACTTGCGGAAAAACTACATCACCATCCCCGCATTCCGCTTCTTCAAAAAGGCTCTCCCCTCCATGTCCGCCACGGAGAAAGAAGCCCTGGAGGCCGGGACAGTCTGGTGGGACGGCGATATCTTTTCCGGTGATCCAGACTACGCCAAGCTCCGGTCTTTCCCCGACCCGAAGCTAACCGAAGAGGAAAAAGCTTTCCTGGAAGGCCCGGTGGAGAAGCTTTGCTCCATGCTCGACGATTGGGAAATCACTGATAAAACCCAGGATCTACCCCCGGAGGTGTGGGAGTTTATAAAAGAAAAGGGGTTCTTCGGGATGATCATCCCGAAGGAATATGGAGGTCTCGACTTCTCCGCCTTTGCTCATTCAGAGGTGGTCATGAAAGTGGCCAGCCGCAGCATGACCGCCGCCATCACCGTCATGGTGCCAAATTCCCTGGGCCCGGCGGAGCTGCTGATGCACTACGGTATGCAAGGACAAAAGGACCACTACCTCCCTCGCCTGGCCAAAGGGGAGGAGGTGCCCTGCTTCGCCCTCACCGCCCCATCCGCCGGCTCCGACGCCGCTTCCATACCTGATATCGGCGTGGTCTGCACCGGGGATTTTAATGGCCAAAATGTTACCGGCCTGAGGCTCACTTTTGACAAACGCTACATCACCCTGGCCCCGGTGGCCACAGTGGTGGCGCTGGCTTTCAAGATGGTGGACCCGGACCATATCCTGGGCGAGAAAGAAGATATCGGCATTACAATGGCGCTGGTCCCCACGGACATCCCCGGAGTGGAAGTCGGCGCCCGGCACGACCCGCTGGGCACTCCGTTCTTGAATGGGCCTGTCCGTGGCAAAGATGTCTTCATCCCCATCGACTACATCGTGGGTGGAGAGAACATGGCTGGGCATGGATGGACCATGCTTATGCAAAGGTTGGCCATCGGCCGCTCCATCAGCCTCCCGGCCCTTTCCACCGCCGCCGCCAAGATTTCCAGCCGATGGACGGGAGCCTACGCCAAGGTCCGCCGCCAGTTCAAAATGCCCATCGGCAAGTTCGAGGGGGTAGAGGAAAAGCTGGCCTCCATAGCTGGGCTGTCATACATGATGGACGCTACCCGGCGGATGACTGTGGGCGCGGTGGACCAGGGGGAGCGTCCGGCGGTGGTCTCCGCCATGGCCAAGTACAACCTCACCGAGTATATGCGCATCATTATCAACAACGCCATGGACATCCATGGAGGCTCCGGCATCATCCAGGGACCCAGAAACCTGCTGGCCCATCCTTATAAGGCCCTCCCCATTAGCATCACAGTGGAGGGCGCCAATATACTGACAAGGACGCTGATCGTATTCGGCCAGGGCGCCATCCGATGTCATCCATATGTGCTAAAGCAGATGATGGCCGCCCAGGAGAAGGACGAGATGAAAGCGCTCGATGATTTCGACGAGGCTTTCTTCGGGCATATCTGGTTCTCCATCAGCAACGCTTCCAGAGCGCTCTTCATGGGGCTCACTGGTGGAGTGTTCACCAGCGTTGGGTCAGGTCCGCTAAAAAGTTACCGCCAAAGGATCACCAGGCTCTCCGCCGCTTTCTCCTTCACGGCGGATATGGCCATGTTCACCATCGGTGGGGCGCTGAAACGAAAAGAGAGCATTTCCGGGCGGTTCGCAGACACCTTTTCACACCTGTATATGGCAACCGCAGTTATAAAAAGATTCGAGGCCGATGGCGCCCCGTCGGAGGATAAACCCCTGGCCCAATGGGCGCTGGATCACTGCCTGTCGTCTGCGCAGCAGAGCCTTGGGGGGATTATCGACAACCTCCCCATACGCCCCGCCGCATGGCTGTTGCGCCTGATCGTGTTCCCCTTGGGCAAAACCCTTCGCGCCCCATCGGATAAACTGGGACACCAGGCCGCCGCCCTCATCCTGGCCCCATCCAACGCAAGGGAGAGGCTCACCGCCGGAATATTCCACAGCGGGCATCCCACAGACGCATCCGCCCGGCTGGAAGAGGCCTTCGGGCTGGTACACCTGGCCGAGGCGCCGGAGAGAAAAATAAGCGACGCTGTCCGGGCCGGAGCCGTCAAGGCAACAGACCCTGAAGGAAGGGTCGAGGAGGCCTTGAGCCAGGGGCTTATCACCCAGGAGGACGCTGACCTGATCGCCAGGGCGGACTTGCTGCGCAACGAAGTGGTGGCGGTGGACGACTTCCCGCCGGAGCATTTCCATGGCCGATAGCAACAGAATGACCGGCTACCAGGCGCCGGTTTATATCGTGGATGGGAGCAGAACCCCATTCATCAAGGCTCGCGGCAAGCCGGGGCCATTCACCGCGGCGGACCTGGCCCATGCCGCAGGCCGCCCCCTGCTGGCCAGGCTGGTGGAGAAGGTATCCCCGGAGGCTTTTGACCATGTCATCCTGGGCAATGTGATGGCTGGCCCGGAGGAAGCGAATATCGCCCGAGTGGCCTCTTTGCGGCTCGGTTTTGGCAAAAAAGTCCCTGCTTTCACTGTCCATCGCAACTGCGCCTCTGGTATGCAGGCGGTGGATTGCGCCGCCCTGGAGATCACTACAGGCCGGGCGGACCTGGTGTTGGCTGGCGGAGTGGAGGCTATGAGCCATGCCCCTCTGCTCTGGAGCCGCCAGATGGTGGGATGGCTGGGGGATTTGTACAAGGCCAAAGGTATAGGAAAAGCAGCCGCTATCGCCCGGCTTCGCCCCTCTATGCTAAAGCCGGTGATCGGCCTTCTGCTGGGACTCACAGACCCTATCGTGGGCCTGAACATGGGACAAACCGCCGAGGAGCTGGCCCATCGCTTTGGGATCAGCAGGGAGGAGATGGACAAGTTCGCCATGGAGAGCCATATGGGCCTGGCCCGCGCCCAGGACGAAAATCTGTTGACAGAAGTGGAGCCCCTATACGACGCGAAAGGGAAGGTGTATGAGCAAGATGATGGCCTGCGGCGCGATACCACCATGGAGGCTCTGGCGAAATTGAAACCAGCCTTTGATAAACCTTTCGGCGCCGTCACTGCCGGAAATAGCGCCCAGATCACCGATGGCGCCGCATGGCTGGTGGTGGCAAGCCAAAAAGCGGTGGAGAAATACGATCTGCCAGTACTGGCCCAGGTCCGCCACACCCGATGGGCAGGCGTACCGCCGGAGCATATGGGCCTTGGCCCGGCCAACGCCATGGCCATGCTACTTGCGGATATGGAGTTGAGTTCAGAGGATATAGGCCATTGGGAGATTAACGAGGCGTT
>JAOUNV010000015.1 GCA_029880775.1 Nitrospinota bacterium
CGGCGATGGTCAAAAACCCATCCCGCACCAGGTTATGAAACCGGATTCCTTCCTCTTCGAATCTGGCCTCCGGATTTTTCACGGTCATCATGCGGGCCATGGCCCGGTCCAGCCCCGTTTCCACGGGCAGGTCCAGCACTATGGTCCTGTCTGGCGCCAGGCCGCCGGTGGCGATCTGGGTTACAGTGCGCACCACTTCCATATCCACCCCCCTGGCGTGCCCCTGGTACGCTAAGGTGGAGTCGTAGAACCTGTCGCAAAGCACCAGCTTTCCCTGCAAAATGGCCGGCATGATCACGGCGTCCACCAGCTCGCTGCGGGCGGCGGAGAAGAGCAGAAGTTCCGTCACCGGGTCCATGGGGCCGGAGCCGGAGCGGAGCAGGATCTTTCGGATTTCGGTTCCTGCATGGGTGCCTCCCGGTTCGTGGGTGGTCACCACATCGGCGCCGGAGGCCGACAGCTTGTCACACAAAAGCCTTATCTGGGTAGTCTTGCCGCAGCCTTCTATTCCTTCGAATGTAATAAACATAGCCAGTCACCTCGTGAACCCACTTTGCGGGAAGTTTATTTGCGCAGACCTCTTTATCAATAATATACTAATCCGCGATCCGCTAACCTTCAACGAATATCGCCAATCATGAACAGTAGAATGAAAGTCCTGAAAAAATGGGAATATAGCCACGGCGCGCCGGTGGAGTGCATGTGCCAGGCGGACGAAACAGGGGAAGTGGCGCTGGGCGACCTTCTGGGGAATATCGCCTATTTGAATGCGGACGGGACATTGCGATGGAAAAAGAAAGTGGATTACACACCCCATTCCATTGCGCTCTCAGAGGACGGGGGTGTGATTTATATCCTCACAAAAAACCATTACCTGATTCGGTTGGATCGGGAGGGAAAAGAGGAATGGGACCTGTGGATCATGAAGAACACCTTTACCCTGGCCTGCATGGCCAAGGGGCAGGCTGCGGCGGTGGGGGGGATCCAAGGCTCCATACAGATCATTAATTCCAAGGGAAAACGGGCCAAACTGCTGCACACCAGGGAGCCTGCCACATACGTGCGGTTCGCCAGCCGAGTTGGCGGTCTTTTTGTGGCCAGCGCCATGGGGTGGGTGGGAATCTTTGACAAGCATTGGAAGCTGCGGAAGGAATACCACTTGCGCAGGCACGTGGCAAAGCTGGAGGTCACATGCCTGGGGCGCAAAATATTCCTGCCCGCCAGGGACGGGGGGCTTGTCGCCATCGAGGTGAGCAAGGACGACCTGCTGACATACTCAACAAATTTTGATGTCAACTCCGCCGCTGTGGATCGCAAAGGGGAGCGGATAATCGCAGTAAGCGCGGAGGGAGCCACGGCGCTGCTCGATAGCGCAGGGGGAGAGTTGTGGCGAAAGCGTTTCGATCACTCCTGGCTCTATTCTGACATGACAATACACGGTGACAGGTTCGTTCTTGTGTCAGATAAAGGCTTCGTGATCTGCAATACCATTCTCACCGCCAAGGAAGCGGAGAAAAAAATGACCGACAGCTATTTCAAGTTTCTGGAAGTTTAAGAGGTTTTCTCCGCCCTCTGGCCGATATTTGCGGTTCTCCCCTGCCCGATTTGTATGTATTATCAAGATGCGACGTCGGCCCAGGCCATATGGCCCACGCGAGGCCATACCGATGAAAGGGGAACAATGGAAAAAATAGCAGAAGAAATAAAGCTTCTTATCAGATCACGCTATCCGGTGATCTATCTGCTCACCTATGAAGAAGACAGGGCGGAAGCCATGCTTAAAAAGCTGGCGGGTGGAATGAAGAAAAAGCTGGTCACCTGGGCCGTCACTGCGGATTCCTCAGCCAACACTCCGTCCAACCGGGCGGTGGAAATGCTCAGCAAGATCATCAACACCTCCGAGTCCTCCATATTCATGTTACGAGACTTCCATCCATACCTGGAGACAGAACTGGTGATCCGCAAGATGCGCGATGTGGTGGCGGATCTTTCCCGTAGCCAAAAGACTATCGTGATTGTCTCGCCATCACTGAAGATACCGATGGAGCTGGAAAAGGATATAACGATAATAGATCTACCTCTGCCAGGGCGCAAGGAGATCGGAGGATTACTTGGGGAGACCGTGAGCTTCGCCGAGAAAACCCCAAAGCTCGCCGTCAACCTCACGGATGAGACCCGCAACTCTGTGGTGGACGCCTCCCTGGGGCTGACCCTGGCGGAAGCGCGGCGGATATTCAGTAAAGCCCTGCTGCACGACTACAAGCTCGATGGCAAGGATATAGACCTGATACTTTTTGAAAAGAAGCAGTTGATACGCAAGTCTGGATCTTTGGAGTATTTCGACGCCTCCGAGACCATCTCCGACGTGGGGGGGATGGACTCCCTGAAAAAATGGCTGGTGGCTCGGCAGGAGAGCTTCACGCCACGGGCAAGGGACTACGGCCTGCCGCTGCCCAAGGGGCTTTTGCTGCTGGGTGTGCAGGGTTGCGGAAAGAGCCTCACATCAAAAGCTATCGCCAGCTTGTGGAACCAGCCCCTGCTCCGGCTGGATATGGGAAAGATATTCTCCTCCTTCATCGGGTCGTCGGAGGAAAACATGCGCCGCGCTATAGCCACCGCCGAGTCGCTGGCCCCGGTGATCCTCTGGATCGACGAGATCGAAAAAGGGTTCTCTGGCATAAAGTCCTCCGGCGCCACAGACGCTGGTGTCACCTCCCGCATATTCGGCACCTTCCTGACATGGATGCAGGAGAAGACAAAAGCTGTGTTCGTGATCGCCACGGCAAACTCCATCTCCGATCTTCCACCGGAGCTTTTGCGCAAAGGAAGGTTCGACGAAATATTTTTCATCGATCTCCCCACCGAGGAGGAGCGCCGGGAGATAATAAAAATCCATGTGACCAAGCGAAAGCGCAATGTCGCCAAATATAATATCGATATGCTGGCGAAGGCCTCCGAAGGATACTCTGGCGCGGAGCTGGAAATGGCGATTATAGAATCGATGTACACCGCGTTCGGCGACAAACGCGAATTCAATGATAGCGACATTACCCAGGCGATAAAGGAGAGCGTGCCACTGTCGCGCACTATGGCGGAGGAGATCCAGAAGCTGCGGGAGTGGGCCTATCAGCGCGCCCGCCTGGCCAGCGAGGTGGATGGGGCCGGTGTGGGGGGGAAGGTCAAGCCTATTGCTCGTTGACCAGGCAGAGAAAGTATTCCACGTTCCCTTTGGCGCCCTGGATGGGGGAGGGGATGCTTCCTTCGCAGAGCAGTCCCATCCCCTCGAAGAACTCCCGGACCTGCTCGACTGTCCTCAGGCGAACTTCCTCATCGCGCACCAGGCCACCTTTTCCCACGCTTTCGCGTCCAGCTTCGAACTGCGGCTTCACCAATAAAAGCATACGGGCGCCAGGCGCCAGGAGAGGCAGAGCGGGCGGGATTACCAGCCGCAGCGAAATGAAAGACACATCCGCCACCAGAAGATCGATTCTGTCTGTCACCATATGCGAATCCAGCTCCCGGGCGTTCGTCTTCTCCAGGCAGACGACCCTTGGGTCTGTCCGCAGCCTGTAATCAAGCTGGTTTGTCCCCACATCCACCGCCCACACCTTCGCCGCTCCCTTTTGCAGCAGAATGTCGGTGAATCCCCCAGTCGACGCTCCCAGGTCCAGGCAGACAAACCCTTTGGGGTTTACGTGGAAATGGTCCAGGGCCGCAGCCAGCTTCACCCCTCCACGGGAGACATATGGATGGTCTTTTTCCTTGAGGGTTATTTCGCAGGCCACATCCACCATTGCGCCAGGCTTGACGGCTGGCTGTCCATCCACCCTGGCAAGGCCCGCGATGACTAAGGCGTGAGCTCTGGCGCGAGTGGGGGCCAGGCCCAGGTCAACCAGTAGTGTGTCCAGCCGCTTTTTCGGCATGTGTCGTGGGGCGGCCTTCGGAGACCTTGAAGCCTGTTTTGTCCAGAAACCTCCGGGTGGTCCGCTCTATCCCATCCGCGTCCAGGCCCAGGCGGCGCCTGATAATTTCCTGGGCGCCATGCTCCACGAACGAGTCGGGCGCCCCGATTCTTTTTACATGGGTGTGGGACTCCCCCTCCTCCAGAACTTCCAGCACACCGGCGCCAAAGCCACCGGATAATACATTTTCCTCTATGGTGATAATCCTGCCGCACGTCCGCGCCATGGAAAGGATCATCTCCTGATCCAACGGCTTTATGAATCGGGCGTTGACCACTGCGGTGGAGACGCCATCAGCCTCAAGCCGGGCGGCGACTTCCAAAGCCGGGCCTGCCATCGTCCCGGCGGCCAGCAGGCAAAGATCGGTCCCCTTGGCCAATAGCTCCGACTTCCCAATTTCCACCGGCTGGAAGGAGGATTTCTTGTCCGCCACCGGGGCTTCTCCTCTGGGGTAGCGCAGGGCCACAGGGCCAGGATGGGCCACTGCCCAGGAGAGCATGGCGGTAAGTTCGCGGTCGTCGCGCGGGGCGGTCACCACCATATCGGGGGCGCAGCGCAAGTATGTCAGGTCGAAAAGCCCCTGGTGGGTCACTCCATCCTCGCCCACCACACCGGCCCGGTCCACGGCGAAGGTCACGTCCTGGCGAGCCAGGCACACATCGTGTAGGATCTGGTCGAACACTCGCTGCAAGAATGTGGAATATATGGCCACCACCGGCTTTAATCCCGCCGAGGCCAAGCCTGCGGCGAAAGTACCGGCGTGTTGTTCTGCGATTCCCACATCGAAAAACCGGTCCGGGAACTTCTCCGCGAATTTGTTCAGCCCCGTGCCTTCCGGCATGGCGGCGGTGATGGCCACCACTCGGGGGTCTTTTTCCGCCAGAGCGATGACAGCGTCTGAAAAATGGCCGGTGAATGTCTTTGCCTTGGTTGGTTTCTTCACAGAGCCGTTGTAGGTGAGTACCGGGGATACGCCATGGAAAGAGTGGGCCTTTTCCTCGGCGGGCTGGTATCCCTTCCCCTTGGTGGTCACCACATGCACAAGCTTCGGCCCGTTGAGCTCTCGCACGGCCTGGAACGTTTCCACGAGGTATGATATTTCATGCCCGTTTATGGGGCCTATGTACTTGTAACCCAGGTCCTCGAACAGCTTGCCGGGGATGATGAATCCCTTCACCGCCTCGCGGAACTTGTGGGAGAGGTGCGCCGCCTCCTCGCCAGCTATGGCGTTCATCGCCTGGTCCCAGTCCGCCTGCATTTTCACGAACCACTTTCCGGTTATGATCCGGTTCAGGTGCTGAGAGAGGGCTCCAACGTTTTTGGAGATCGACATCTTGTTGTCGTTTAGCACAACGGTGAAATTAGTATGTAGCGAGCCTGCGTGGTTGAGTCCCTCGAAGGCCATCCCGGCGGTGAGCGATCCGTCGCCGATCACGGCCAGCACCTTGTGGTTCTCCCCTTTGATGTCGCGGGCTTGGGCCATCCCCAGGGCGGCGGATATGGAGGTGCCGGCGTGGCCGGTGTTGAAAGTATCGTGCGGGCTCTCCTCCACGCTGGGGAACCCGGATATGCCGCCGTCCTGGCGCAGTGTGTCGAACCTGTCGTTGCGGCCGGTGAGGATCTTGTGGGCGTAGCACTGATGTCCCACGTCCCAGACGATCTTGTCCTTTGGGGTGTCGTAGACGTAGTGCAGAGCCAGGGTAAGCTCCACCACTCCCAGGCTGGAGGCCAGATGCCCTCCACGGCTCATCACAACTTCGATAATTCTCCGGCGCGTCTCGTCGGCCACCTTCTCCAGTTGGCGCATGGACAGACCCTTAAGGTCAGACGGACCCTTGATACCTGGCAGCAGTTCATAAGGGAACTGTTTGTTTTGAGAATGGTTATCCTGGGTCAACGGGTTTTTCAAGAACATTACCTTAAATTCCAATGATCGCACATTAACAACGATATGTCCAATGACAGTGGAGACTAACATCGGGCAAGCTCCCTGGAACCACCTCTGGGGTTCCTATGAGGTTATCCGTCCATTTTTTGCCCCCTGGGTTAATAAGTTCTTGCATTTTGCTCCCTCTGGCAAGTATCATCTAAAATTCCTTGTTTATAGATGCGACACTAATCCCCGAGCTTAATTTATTTCAGGTTTTCATCATAACGGAACATATGTCGAATATTGTTAATGATATACGTATAGTTATCACCGGCATAGGGCTCACAGCCCCAAACGCGAACAACCTGCCGGATTTCCGTAAGGCGCTGCTGGAAGGCAAAAGCGGCATCGAAATGTTCGAGACCCGCTATCTTCCCCCTGTCCCGGCGGGAGTGTGCACGTTCGACAAATTCAAGCACGAGACTAAAAAGGCAGCCCGCAGGGGTACGCGCGCCGGCTCTATTTCCATATATTGCGCCAACGAGGCGGTGATCGACTCTGGGTATGACTGGCAAAACAAGGACCACTCCCGGGCGGGTGTCTTTATCGGGATCACAGAGCACGGCAATGTGGAGACGGAAAACGAAGTCCACAGCCTGGCCAAATACAACAACGACGTGAAGTTCTGGACCCATCACCATAATCCCAGAACCGTGGCCAACAACCCGGCTGGGGAGGTGACGTTGAACATGAAGATCACCGGCCCCCACCTATGCATGGGCGCGGCCTGCGCGGCGGGGAACCTGGGCCTCATCTATGGCGCCCAGATGCTAAGGCTTGGTGAGGTGGACTTTGCCTTGGGCGGTGGCGTGTCGGAGAGCATCCACACATTCGGCATTTTCGCCAGCTTCAAAAGCCAGAACGCCTTGGCCCATCATGAGGATCCCACCAAGGCCTGCCGTCCTTTCGATAAAGACAGAAACGGCATCGTGGTCTCCGAGGGTGGATGCATATATACCATGGAGCGGCTGGAGGACGCCAAAGCGCGTGGAGCTAAAATATACGGTGAAGTGGCGGGGTACGCCTATAATTCCGACGCCACGGACTTCGTGCTGCCAAACCCTGAGCGTCAGGCGGAGTGTATGAACCTGGCTCTTAAGAGGGCGGGTATGGCGCCGGAAGATGTGGATATACTCAACACCCATGGCACTGGCACCCAGCAGGGGGATGAGCATGAATGCGAGGCTGCGCGGAAAGTGTTCCCAAGCGCTCCCCGTCCCTATATCAACAACACGAAGAGCTATATCGGCCACTGCATGGGCGCCGCCGGAGCTTTGGAGCTGGCGGGAAATATCCCCTCCTTCGAGGACGGGCTTGTGCATCCCACCATCAACCTGGATAATATAGATCCGGAATGCCAATTGGATGGGCTGGTGATAAACAAGCCAAAGCCTGTGGATGATATAAAGTACATCATGAACAATTCTTTTGGGATGCTCGGGATCAACTCCGTGGTAATATTGAAAAAATTTGAAGATTAGCGTCGAATTGGCGATAATGTTCGTTTGAAAGAGGATTATATGAATATAGGATACGAGCATGACCGGTGAAGGAATTCGTCAGGCTATCCTGGACATTATCGAAGAGATCGTTCCCGACGAGGATCTTTCCAGCGTAGATCCGGAAAAGCCTTTCAGAGATCAGATAGATTTGGACTCCATGGACTTTCTGGATATAGTCATGGAGCTTCGGAAGCGCTACAGCGTAGAGGTGCCGGAGCAGGATTACCCGCGCTTATTGTCAATGAGCAGCACTGTTGATTATCTCCTGCCCAAGATGGAGAGCCTGTAAGGATTGTTCCCGGCCCACGCCCCCAATCGGTTAATTAATTGCGATACGACACCGTAATCATCGGAGCGGGCCTGTCTGGGCTGGCGGCTGGCGCCAGGATGGCCCATTACGGCAAAAAAATCCTGATCCTGGAGCGCCACTACAGGATCGGTGGGCTCAGCTCTTTCTACCGCGCAGGGGGGATTGACGTGGACGTTGGCCTACATGCGGTCACCAACTACAATCCGTCCGGCCCCAAATCCGCCCCCATGGCCCGTCTGCTCCGTCGGCTCAGGATAAGGCTGGAGGATCTGGAGCTTTTTCCTCAGGTCGAAAGCCGGATTACTTTTCCCAGCGCCACATTGCGCTTCGCGAACGACCCGGAGCTTTTACCCACCCAGGTGGAGGAAGTGTTTCCCGGCCAGGGGGAGAATTTCAGGAAGCTGGCCCGGTTGGTGGACGACCTGTATAGCAGGGATTTTGAATCTGGCCCCGCCTCCGCCAGGGCGATAGTTTCTTCCATCATCACAGAGCCGCTATTGGTGGAGATGCTCTTTTGCCCTCTCATGTTCTACGGATGCCCCCAGGAAGACGATATGGACTTTCGCCAGTTCGCCCTTATTTTCCTGAGTGTCTATAACGAAGGGATGGCCCGGCCCAGGCTGGGTATCCGTCCGTTGCTGGAACTGCTGGAGTCCAGGTTCCAGGCCTCCGGCGGCGAGCTGCGCACCCGTTGCGGTGTCAGCCGGGTGGAAGTGGAGGGGGGCAAGGCTCGCGCCGTGATCACCGACAAAGGGGAGCGGATAGAATGTGACTTTGTGCTTTCTTCCGCCGGGCTGGTGGAGACTGCAGGCATTTGCCCGGAAGTGGTGGCCCAGGGCGCCTCCGAGCCAGAGCCTGGGCGTATGTCATTTATAGAGTCGATCCACGCCCTGGATACCCCGGCCAGCGATTGTGGCCATGGCTTCTCGCTAAATTTCTACAGTGATGATGACAAGTTTATATACCGGGCGCCTGACGAGCCGGTGAACACAAAAAGCGGTGTCATCTGCCTTACAGGTAATTTCGCCTATGACAAACCGGTGGAAAAAGAGCTGCTGCGTCACACCCAGATGGCGGATCCATTTTTTTGGGCCGGGCTGGAGAAGGGCGAATATAAGGAAGCGAAAGCGAATTGGCAAAAGCGGTCGGATAACGCGCTTTTTTCCAAGGTACCGGGATTGGCGGAACATTCCCAATTCGTGGACATGTTCACTCCCGCCACCATAAAAAAATTCACAGGACATATTAATGGCGCAGTGTACGGCGCTCCGGTTAAAATAAAGGACGGGGTAACTCCCGTGGAAAACCTGTTCATCTGCGGGACGGATCAGGGATATCTGGGAATCGTGGGCTCCATGGTCAGCGGAGTCGGCATCGCAAACTGGCATTTATTGAAGTAACATCATGACTTTAAAGGGAACTGAGAACCTAAAAAAAGAGCACGACTGCATAGTGGTGGGCGCGGGCTTGGGTGGGCTCACCTGCGCCAACAGGCTGGCAACCGCTGGGCATTCTGTGCTTTTGCTGGAGCAGCATTTCCAGCTCGGTGGGCTTGCCGCCTGGTTTAGGCGAAAGAAGCATATTTTCGACGTGGCCCTCCACGGCTTTCCCGTGGGGATGAAAAAGACCTGCCGAAAGTACTGGAACAAAGAGATGGCCGATAATATCGTGCCGCTGGAAGGGATAAAGTTCGACAATCCCCAGTTCTCTATTTCCACCACCTACGAGCGGGAAGACTTCACCAGGCTATTGGACCAGAAGTTCGGCGTGGATCGGGCCACTGTGGAGCAATTCTTCGACGCCGCCCGCTCCATGACATTCACCGACGATGACAGCATGACCACGCGCCAGTTCCTGAGCCAGTTCTTCCCCGGCAGGACCGACGTTTGGCGCCTTTTGATGGAGCCGATCACATACGCCAACGGCTCCACTCTGGATGACCCTGCAGTGAGCTATTGCATTGTTTTCTCCAACTTCATGAGCAAGGGGGTGTACACCTTCCGGGGTGGCACGGACCTGATCATAAAGATGATGGAGGAACAGCTGGAGAGAAACGGGGTGGATGTCCGGACCAAGGCGCTGGTGGAGAAAATCACGGTCGAGGATGGGAAAGTGACGGGAGTGATCGCCAATGGTCGGCATTTGCGCTGCCGCTCTGTGGTGTCCAACGGCAACCTGAGAACCACGATCCTGAAGATGCTTCCTCCTGGAGTAATATCCCCAGAGTTCCGAGAGAAGACGGAAAAAGTGCGGATGAATAACTCCTCCTGCCAGGTGTATATGGGCATAAAGGAAGGGGAAACCATAGACCCGGCCACGGGTGACTTGTTGTTCACCTCCACGGCGGAGGAGTTTGACGCCGAGAAGATGCTGGATAAACATGTCACCAGCAGAACCTTTTCCATCTATTACCCGACAGGTCGGCCCGGCCATAACCGCTACACCATAGTCTCTTCCACCAATGCTCGCTACCAGGATTGGGCTGGCCTGCCCTTGGACAGGTATGAAAACGACAAACAAGCCCTGGCCGAGGATACGCTGGTCCATCTGGAAAAATATGTCCCCGGTGTGCGCGATAAAATAGACCACCTGGAGGTGGCCACGCCCACCACATTCCAGCGATACACTCTGCATGTGGGCGGCTCATCCTTCGGCACCAAGTTCGAGGGGCTTCAGATCAGCCGCGGCATTCATGATGAGGTTCCTGGGCTGTTCCACACAGGCTCTGTCGCCATCATCATGTCCGGCTGGCTGGGCGCGGCCAACTATGGCGTGATCGTGGCCAACGAGGTGGACCGATATATCCGAGAACAAAGCCAGGTTGCCCCCAGTGCGGGCTGATCTATACAAGGGGGAAAAGTGATTGGAGAGCATGAAGGGCGCAACGCCATTGTCACCGGCGGGGTGAAAGGAATCGGGCTGGCCGTTAGCCTGGCTCTGTTGGGCGAGGGCGCTCACGTCACCGCCATTTACGCCAGCGATGACGCGGCGGCGGAAAAATTCAGGGAAGAAGCCAACGCCGGGAATATGCTGGAGACTGTGAAGCTGGACGTATCCGGCTACGACGCTTGCGAGGCGTTCTACAAAACATACGAGGAGAAATACAAATCACTCGACATCCTGGTGAACTCGGCTGGCATCCGGCGAGACTCTGTAGTGGGGATGATGAAGGAGGAGGACTGGCGCCGGGTGTTGGAGATAAACCTCTCCGGGTCTTTTAACATGAGCAAATTCGCCGTGAAGGTGATGATGAAGAAGCGCTTTGGCAGGATAATCTCCATCACCAGCCCCATCGGGCGCATAGGGTTTGCCGGCCAGGCCAATTACGCCGCCAGCAAGGCGGGGCAGGTGGGCTTTTCCCGCGCTTTGGCCAAGGAAGTGGCCACCAGGAAAATAACCGTCAACTGCGTATCGCCCGGATTTATAGACACCGATTTTATCGGGGACCTGCCGGAGGAGCAGAAGAAGGAATACGCAAAGCAGGTGCCGATGCGCCGGTTTGGGGCGCCGGAGGAAGTGGCCCATTCGGTGATGTTCCTGGCGGGAGAAAAGGCGGCGTATATCACCGGCGCGACGCTTGAGATATCGGGCGGGCTGTAAGCTTAGTCATTTTGTTGTTTTGGCCATTGCTCCTGGTATGTGTCAATATGCTTTCCATTACTGATACTATCTCGCCACATTCAACTTTTTAGCGCCACACTAAATTGAAGTCTCCAAGGTTTTCACCGGCGTCAGATATTCAACTGGCGACAGGTCTCCCAACGACTCATGTGGACGCTCCTCGTTATATTCAATCAGCTCGTTGGCCGACCTTCTCCCGCAGTGTGACTTTATGAGATTACTTCAGCCCCAGTACCTTTAAGTCCTGGTCCGCCACTTCCCTGGTGATGGGATAGTAGCCATCCTTTAGCACGGACATCTGCCCTTGCTTGGAGAATATGTATTTCACAAACTCCGCCCGCAACGGGTCCAGAGGCGCTCCCGGTTTTTTATTGAGGTATACAAACAGGAAGCGCGACAGAGGATAGTCGCCGCTATATGCGTTCTCCGAGGTGGCGTCCACACAATCTCCCTCTTCCCCTTGCAGCGGGACGATCCTGGAGTCGGCGGTTTTGTATCCCACGCCGGAGTAGCCTATGGCGCCCTTGTCCGCCGCCACCGCCTGCACCACCGCCGAGGAGCCTGGCTGTTCCTTCACGCTGTCCAGGAAATCACCCTTGAACAGCGCCACTTCCTTGAAGAAGCCATAGGTGCCGGAGGCGGAGTTGCGCCCATATACCGATATGCGCCTGTCAGCCCAATTCCCCTTCAGGCCCAGTTGGCCCCAGGTGGTTATAGCTTTCGGCTCTCCCCCTTTGCGGTTGCGGGAAA
>JAOUNV010000153.1 GCA_029880775.1 Nitrospinota bacterium
TTGAACGCAGATACCATGGATCGTTAATCACGACGTTATCCCATTGTCTTTGCGCATTCGGGCCTGTTTATAATATATAATTATATCAGGTGGATTAGACCGATATTACATGTAGAAGCGGGTCTATTAAGGAGGTGGAGCCAATGAAAGCAATGAGCAAGACCAGAAAAAGCCAGCGAGTGGCAAAGCTACTGTTTACAGAGGTGACCCCGTTCACCGAAGGTGGGGCCCAGGGCACACCTAGCATGGGGAGATCCCTCAACGTATCTGAAGGCGGTATCCTGATGGAGCTCCCCGCCGCCATGCCTTTTGAAATTCCAATAAATGTCGCTTTGGGAATTGAGGACGATGTGGTCCGGATGAAAGGGAAGCTGGCCCACTACCATAAAAATGACGATGGAACTATCGAAATTGGGGTCGAATTCGTCAACCCATCGGAGAAGGAGCTGGAGCTGGTCCGCAAGGTAGTCTGACCCTTCCGCATGTCGCTGGCTTAGCGGCTTTACTGGTAACCATGGTTGAGCTTTGATTCCTGGAGTTCAAACTTGGTGTGGCGAATCACTTTGGTGGTGGCTATGCGCTTGCCGCCTTATATAAAGCCGTTAGTCGGATTCCAACATTTGCGGGTAGTTCCGCGAAAAACTGCGCATCGCTTCCTCCGCAGCGGCTCTGGCGGCTTGGTCGTCTTCCAATATCCTTTTGGCTTCCTCCAGGAAAATGGACATGAGCGCATTGCGGCTCAGTTTTCCTTTTCCCTTGTATCTTCCATGTCTCATATCATTCATACTCCTGCCTATATATAAAGGCATATATCGTGCCATTTTGAGAGCGATGGAGACCTTGTATATCATTGTATATAAGGACATTGCAGGAGATATCAAGCCGTGCTCAGGCCGACTCGAAACAAGTACATATTAATAGACAGTACCTATCCATAACAGGAAAATATTGTCAACTATACTGGCAAAGGCGCATTCAACAGAATGCAGGCTGGTTAGCGTTTATTTGGCGGAATGGGGACTCCAGTCCCCCTTTACAAAGAACTTTCCTTGCGATGTTGCTTATAGTGGCTTCCCTTCGGCTGCAAGTATTTTTCTCACTTCCTCGTTTGTGGGAACTGAGCCGGAGAATACTATCTTCCCATCCACCAAAACAGAAGGAGTGAGCCGAACGCCAAGCTTGACATACTCTTGCACGTCGAAGATATGCTCCACCTCCGCATCCAGCCCCAGCTCGCGCACAACGCCGGAGACGATCTCTTCGGTAGAGTGGCAGCGTTGACACCCAGGCCCTGCAACTATGATTTTCATGATGAGTCTCCTACAAAATAAAATTACCAAATAGCCAGCCCATGAACGCGCCGGATATCATGACAGTTGGGATATATACCAAAGCCTTCTTTAGGCCGAAGATTCGCGCAATAGCCAGCCAGTTGGGCAGGCTGAGGCCAGGACCCGTGAGCAACAGAGCCAGGGCTGGCCCCTTCCCCATCCCAAGCTTCATAAGCGTATCTACAAATGGCGCCTCCGTCATCGTGGCGAAATATGTGACACCTCCGAGCAACGTAGCCAAAAATGAAGCCCTCAAGCTGTTTCCGCCCAGCCATTCTTTTATCATCTCCTCGGGCAACGCCTCGCCTATTATCCCCACTATAAAGACCCCTCCCAGCAGCAGAGGGAAGATAGTCTTGGTAAACCACCAGGTCTCCCGCAGCCATGCCAACATCCGATCCTTCTCAAGCGCCATTACAGAGTAAATCGCCACAACTGCCGATATGGCGCCCCATACAAGTACTTTGGTCAGATATGGCCCCGACTGGACCAAATAGTTGGGCGCCAGCAGAGAAATCACCAGAAGCGCCAGAAGGATAAACTCAGATTTTGTGATGATCCCTTTTTTCGGAATACCCTGACGCTGGGGCGGGGCCGCAGCCGCCTCGTCCCGAAACGTATAACTCATGACAAAGCCAACCATGAAAGCCATTAATAGCGCAGCCACTACCCTGGAAACCGCCATCTCGATGCCCAGAATGTTCCCTGTATACACAAGCGCTAGAATATTAGTTGCGGGCGCCACCCACAGGACGATGAAGGCCGCTCCGATTCCAGCTCCACTGTAATAGAGCCCGCTTGCCACCGGGATGACAGTGCAGGAACAGGCTGCGATGAAGAAACTGGATATGGAAGCCAGGCTGAACGACTTGAGCCTGTTCACTTGGGCGCCGAGGTGATCGAGCACTGTCTCCCGGTCCACAAAGGTGACCATGGCGCCCGCCAGGAAGAACGCTGGAACGAGGCAGGTGAGGGTATGCGTCGCGACGTAATCGACTAGCGCTCTTACTCCGGCAAAGAAAAACTCCTGCCACATGCGCTTTTACTCCGGAGAAAAGGTTCTAAAGGGCCAAAGCTACTTCAGAGAAACTAACAACGACTCCGCATCCTCCCTCGCCATATCCGACAGCCCGGAGAGTAGGTCAATAGCCTGGCGCGATCGGAGGGAATAGAAGACTTTGGAGCCTCTGCGATCATCAAAAACGATTCCGGCGTTTCGAAGGATGGCCAGATGGCGAGACACCGTCGATATATTGGCGTTGACCAGCGTCTGTAGCTCACAGACGCATTTTTCGCCATCTTTCAGTTGCTCCACCAGGAACAACCGCGTAGGGTGGGCCAATGCCTTGAGGATACGAGCCAAAGCGTCGTATCGGTCTTGGGAATTTTTATCTGGCCGCATATCAACCACCGTTATCACACTCTTGCATATATGCATCATTGCACATATACGCAAATAGGTCAAGTGCTCCCCGGTTCTATGTGCTATATATTACAGCGAAAATCCGACGCCCATGGCCCTCTCTGCAGATTACGACATTGCAGCTCACCAAAGTCCCCATACCCAGCAAATCCCAGTCGCTGGAATATTTACGGGGCCAGCAACCCAGAGAGTTGATGGTGATATAAATACCATGGTCTTTTGAACCATATCGGGTTAACATCCTTTGTCTCCCAAATCCTAAATTCCATTTATCTATTATGGCTGGTTTTACATCACTAGAAAAAAAGTCGATCGCGGGTCTTTCCGGCGTAATAGGGCTCCGGATGCTGGGGCTCTCCATGATTATCCCCGTGTTCAGCGTATACGCCTTGCAACTGCCGGAGTCCTCTTCTATATTGGCAGGGCTTGCCTTCGGGATATATGGCTTCACTCAGGCCATATTGCAAATTCCATTCGGATATTTTTCCGACAGAATAGGCCGCAAAAAGGTGGTGGCGTTCGGCTTGGTTCTTTTCGGGCTGGGGAGCGCCATATGCGCCATGACAGACAACATATATATTCTCATCCTGGGGCGAATGCTGCAGGGCGGCGGCGCCATAGCCTCCGCCTGTTTCGCCTGGGTGGCGGACCTGACAGAGCCATCCCACCGAAGCACCGCAATGGCCTTTTTGGGGATCTCTGTGGGGGGAAGCATCGTCATGGGGATGATCTTCGGCCCCATCATCTCCGGAGGCACGGGAGTTCGGTTTCTCTTCTGGCTGGCTGTCCTCTTCTGCGTGGGGGCGCTTATCGTGACGCTTTTCCTGGTGCCGGAGAAAAAACAGAAGCATGAAAGCGAATTTACCACCCTGGACCCGAGGGTGATAATCGCCCACGCCGCCAAGCCAGACCTGCTCCGCCTGAACCTGACAGGCTTCATGGTCAACATGGCGATGATAGCCACCTTTTTTGTGGTCCCACTGCGGCTGGCGGAGAGGTTTCAGACCAGCGAGCTGTGGAAGATATACCTCCCCTTGAGCGTAATGGGCGCCATGGCCATGATGCTCACCGCCAAGAAAGCGGACGCTGGCGGGGCCCGTGGCGTGATCGCCGGTTCGTTGATATCCTTGTGCGCGGCATACCTGATCCTCGGGTTAGGGACCACGTTGCCATACACCCTGGCAGGGTTCTCCATCTTCTTCACGGCCTTCTCCGTGCTGGAGGCTGTGTTGCCCTCCGCCGTCTCCAAGCTGGCAGACCCCACCCACAAAGGAGCCATCATAGGGGTATATAACTTCAGCCAGTTCATGGGCACCTTCGTGGGAGGTGTCTGCGCCGGGCTTCTGGTCATCCGGCACGAGTCTGCCGTCTTCCTGTTTCTCTTCGCCATGATGATCGTGACGGCAATCGTTATCCGCAGCGGCGGGACCCTCTCCGTTCCCAAAGACGGCGACGGCCGCAACGAGCGCGCTGACGCGAAATAGTAACCCCCTTATGTTCAGCGCCGGTAGCGTGGCTTCGCCACTTCCGGCGACCCCAATGAACTCTCTGGCGCTACAACTGTAATCCCCTCGTAATCCCCGCCCTGAATGGGAGGGGTCCGAACGCGGACTGCGAACGCCCGAACGCGGACTGCGGGAGGGGGGAGGGTGATCCGGAAAGCGTGAGATGCTTCGTTTCACTCAGCATGACCTGTCATTCTGAACAAAGCGTAAGCGAAGTGAAGAATCTCGTCTTTTTGCTTTCCCGTGGTCGCCTGGCCACGGCGCCAACGCTATCTTTTGAATCGGCGGCGCACGGCGAAGAGCAGCATAGCGGTCTGGATGTAAATGAATATACTGATTATGTATAGCGCTAAGAAGTAGACTGTCACCCATCCGGTGACTTGTTCAGGCTATCCGCTTTCCAGAACGGGGTGATGGTCAGTCGATTGCACAACCGAGGGGGTATCATTAATCAATGACTTGCAGGTCGCCTGTTGCTCTATTTTGCATCACAATGCACCACAATGCATAACTGATCCCCACAAAATCCCCACAGTGAAGAAATTTACTTATTAGTAGGAAAACCATATTTACAAGGGCTTTGCACTTCCTCCTGATCAAAAATATCCCGGAGAACTTCAATTATCAATGGCTCTATTTTAGGGAAGGGTTACACACGGACCAGGTCCCGGACGCTTCCATTATTGCGGGCTTTTCTGCTTGGAAAAATGACTTTGACCGCAATGTAAAAAAAGGTGAAAAGGGTAGTAATTAACTTTCGTATATGGTAGCGATACCATGTATTCTACGCTTCATTTCTGTGCGGATATGTAACGGCTCTAAACACTCGCATTTATCCCCAAAACTGAAAAGAATATTGTAGTAGTATTCGTTCTTTATGAAAGGAAAACTAACAATGCAATGCTCATCACCGTCTGGCGAAAAGTGTTCATAAGTGCAATAATCAAGTACCCTGTCCATGACAGACTTATGAATACGAATTTTGATTTTTGTTTGCATAGTTGCCAAAATATCAGTAAAATCTAACCGCGGTTTTTGATAATCTCGTGGCGTAAAAAATTCCTCTTGTATTTGTAGGTTTGATGTGCGGGATAGTTTAAATAAGCGAAAATCATTTCTTTTATGGCAATACCCTTGCCAATACCAATGACTACTTTTCAACACAAGCTGATACGGCTCGGCTGTTCGTGCGGTTTTATTTCCGTAGCGGTCTGCATATTCAAACGAAAGTAGCTTGCTTTCCTGTAAAGCTGTTTTGATAATTTCTAAATATGGTTGTATGTTCCTGTTGCCCATCCACGGACTTAAATCTATATATATTTGATTTGCTTTAAATTCAATGTCTTTGGCTCTGTCGGCGGGGATAAAACTCTTGACTTTCGCAAGGGCGTTTACCAGTTCATCACCTCGTATCATGTTGGAAAGACTGGAAAGCCCCATCAAGATAGCGGAAAGGTCGGCAGTCGAAAA
>JAOUNV010000154.1 GCA_029880775.1 Nitrospinota bacterium
ACGGAAGGCGGCGCCAAGGCGGTGCTGTTCGATATCCTGTTCACAAACCTTGCGCCCCATGGCTATGACGTGGATCTCGATTTCGCCGCCTCTATAAAGAAAAGCGGCCGGGTGGGGTTGGCGGCGGCGTTTGGCTCCGGGCGCAAGAATCCGGACGCGGACCTGAGGCGATTCGCCCTCCCCTATGAAGGGGCGCCGCCAGGGGAAATGAAGAAGCCCTCAGTCGTCTCCCTGCCGATGGAGGAAATGCTGGGCGCAACGGCGGGTATTGGCGATGTGAGAATCTACCCAGACTCCGATGGTGTCTACCGCCAAGTTCCTCTGGGGGTGATCCGTGACGGCAAGCTGTTCCCTTCTCTTTTCGCCATTCCCATCCTGCGGGGGGCCAGTGGACCAGTAAAGTTCACGGATGACGGAATGATTTCGGAGGGAGACCTCATCCCGCTGGACCGGAGAGGCATGATGATGGTGAACTTCATGGGGCCACAGGGGAGCTATCGCAGCTACTCGGCGGCGGAGATTATTATTTCCTCCATGATGAGCGCCTCCGGTGAAAAACCACAAATCCCGAAAGACGCGTTCAAGGACGCATACGTGATTATCGGCTACACAGCGCCGGGGCTGTATGACATCAAGTCGAGCCCAGTCTCCGCCAACACACCAGGGATGGCGATCAACGCAGCCGCTTTGGACACTGTGATCAATGAAAAATTCATCGTCCCTCTCTCCACAGCGCGGCTGACTGGGCTGATGTTCCTGGGAGCGTTGGGAATCAGCCTGGCCCTCTTTTTCCTGCCATGGGCATGGGCCATGGTAATGGCGATGGCTGCTATGGGCGGGCTTGTGTGGATCAGCATGGCCGCTTTCCAATCGCTGGTGTGGGTGGACATGGTGGCGCTGGAATCATCGGCCATCCTGGCGATGACCATATCATCGCTGTGGAAATACCAGACCGAGGAGAAGCAGAAGCGGGAGATCCGAAAGGCGTTTAGTTATTACGTGAGCCCGAAGATTGTGAACCAGATGCTGGCGGAGCCGGAGCGGCTGAAGCTGGGGGGGGAGCGACGGGAACTTACGATTCTGTTCTCCGATCTGGAGGGGTTCACCACCATCTCCGAGAAACTGGACCCGAAGGATCTGTTCTCTATGATGAATGGATTCACCACCATGATGGCGGACACGATCACCGAGTTCGACGGGGCGGTGGATAAATATATCGGGGACGCTGTCATGGCTTTCTGGAACGCCCCTCTGGACCAGGAGGGGCACCAGGCGATGGCGTGCCTGGCTGCGTTGAAGTGCCGGCAAAGGCTGCTTGTCATGCGCCAGAAACTTTTAGCCATGGGAATGCCGCCCATCGATATGCGCACCGGGCTGAACACCGGCGATTGCATGGTGGGGAACATGGGCTCGGCGGAGAGGTTCAACTACTCCGCCCTGGGCGACCCGGTGAACCTGGCCTCCCGGCTGGAGGGGATGTGCAAGGCGTACGGCGTCGGCTCGCTGGTGGCGGAGGTGACGTGGAAGGGAGCGGGCAACAAGGTGTTCGGCAGAGAGATAGACTACCTGATGGTGAAAGGGAAGGACAAGCCGACGCGGGTGTTCGAAATCCTGGCGGCGGCGGGGGAAGAGACGGAGGAGCAAGCCCGGCTGGCGGAGGAGTATACCAGGCTGCTGGAGCTATACCGCGCGCGGCGCTGGAAAGATGTGGAGCGAAACGCCGAGGCGACACTGGAGCGAGTGAAGGATGGCCCCACCTGGACCTTACTGACCAGGGTCAGGCATTACATGGATACTGGAGGCCCACCCGACGATTGGGACGGCTCGTTCCGGCACACCACGAAATGAGGGGGGAAGGATGAGTTTCCTGAATTTCGTCCCGTTCATTTTTTGAGATTGTCTTTCCCGGCTTGGACACGCTGTGCGATATAATCTTCTCTTCAAGTAACCTCTAATATAACTTTCCGCGCAGAACGAAGATGGCCTGTTCGGTGATATGGATGTATGATGGCGCCTGGAACCTTATGTCTCTGACTGATAAATGAAAGTACTACTCCTCTCGCCCCAGCCCTTTTTCGAGGTCCGGGGCACGCCGATCAACGTCCGGCTGATGGCCGAATCATTGGCCGGGTTGGGCCACCAGGTGGACATCCTGGCGTACCCATTCGGCGAGGACGTGGCAATCCCAAACGTGACCATTCATCGGGTGACGAAAATCCCCGGCTTGCCGAAAGCCCCCATCGGCCCTTCATTGGTGAAAATTATCAACGATATGCTGATGGCCCCAAAGGCGGCGTGGATGCTGGCTTTCGGGCGATACGATGTGATCCACGGCGTGGAGGAGGCGGGAATCATGGCGTGGGCGCTGGCGAAAATCTTCCGCGTTCCATATATTTTCGACATGGACTCCCACATGACAGATCAACTACGCTACAGTGGGTTTTTGGGCAACCGGATGGTCCTGACCATGACGGAGCGTTTGGAAAGCGCCGCCATCGCCGGAGCAGCGTCGGTGATCACCGTCTGCCCATACCTCACAGACATCGCCAAAAGATACACCAACCCGGAGAAGGTCCACCAGGTGGAGGATATCCCGCAGATGTTCCCCAGCCCGCCGGAGGAGCTGACCCCGGTGTCGTTGCGGGCGGAGTTAGATATTCCCCACGACGCCCCTGTGATTCTATACACCGGCAACCTGGAAAAGTATCAGGGGGTGGACCTGGCGCTGGAGGCGGCGGTGGAGGTGATCAAGACCCATCCCGACGCGAAGTTCGTCATCGCCGGGGGAAACGCGGGACGGGTGGAGAGCTACCGCGCCATGGCCCGGCGGCTGGGGGTGGACCAGGCAATGGTTTTCACAGGCTCCAGGCCGCTTTCGCATATGCCTGTATTCCACGAAATGGCGGACATACTCCTCTCCCCCAGGCTGGGTGGGACCAATACGCCGCTGAAGATATACACCTATCTGGCCACAGGCAAACCAGTGGTGGCCACAGACCTGCCCACCCACACGCAGCTGCTGACAAAAGAAGTGGCCATGCTGGCAAAGCCTGAAAAGATGGAATACGCCTCCGCCTTGGTGTTACTATTAAGGGACAAGACCCTGCGGGAGAAGATCGGCCACTACGGCCAAAGGTTTGTGGAGGAAAACTACAACCACGCCTCCTTCAGGCGGAAAATGGAATCGGCCTACGAAGCCGTCGAAGTGACGAACGGTTAATCCCAGGAACACATCGCCGCTTTTACAAGACCCTGCGGCGCTAATAGTATACAAATGAAATTCGCCAAGCATATAGCCAATCTCGCCCGGTTCAAGATGGGCGCCGTCACCCCCTCCTGCGGGCCGATGAAGGTGCAGTGGGAGCTGACATACAACTGCAACCTGCGCTGCCTCCACTGCCAGATATGGCAAATCCCCGCCGAGGAAAACGCTAAAAACACCCTGGCCCTGGACCAGCAGAAGAAGATCGTGGACGACCTGGCGGCCAACGACGTGGGGCATATCTCCTTCTCCGGCGGCGAGATGTTTCTACAAAAAAGCGTCTTCGACCTGATCGCCCACGCGAAGAGCCGAGGGATGAAGGTGGGGGGTAACTCCAACGCATACCTGATCAGTGAGGAAGTCGCAGCGAAAATAGCCAACTGCGGGCTGGACATGCTGTACGTATCGCTGGATGGGGACAATGCCGCCACCCACGACCATATCCGCGGGGTGGAGGGCGCCTTCGACAGAGCGCTGGCGGGAGTGGCCAATGTGAAAAAGGCCAAGCCGGAAATCAAGGTGTTCTTCAACCTGACGGTGAACTCGAAAAACGTGGAGCAGCTCACCGGCGTGGCCAATGTGGCCAGGGAGGCTGGAGCCTCCGGGATCACCATAGAGATGACAAACACCTTCGACAAATACTCCCCTGCCCAAGACCTGATCCTGTCGCAAGACCAGATCCCCATACTAAAGGAGCAGATACGCCGATTGTTCGAGGAGTATGGCGATATGCTCCCCCATCCACCAGGATATTTCGACGAGTTCGAGACATACCTCAACGATCCGGAAAGCCTTTACAGATATCGATGCGTCGCCGGGACGGTCTCCGCCCAGATACACCCGAACGGTGACCTGTTCCCATGCCCTGTGGCGTTCAAGAAGATAGGGAACCTGGCGGAAAAATCGTTTGGTGAGTTGTGGTATTCCGGCGAGGCGGACGACCTGCGCCGCGACATTAAGGAAGGGCGCCACCCCATATGCTGGGTCACCTGCGTCAGCCCGCTGAATCTGTACTTAAGCTACCTCACCCCCACCCGTTGGCCCAGGCTATTGCAGCCTAAGACCCTGGGCCACATCCTCTCCAAGATATAGCCATGGGCAGGATATCCGACATGATGAAGCTCTCCGGGCTGTATACCGCATACTTGCGCCGAAAAGAAACGGTGGCCCAGCTCCCCAGCCGTGTGTGGATAGAGCCCACGCCTTCTTGCAATTTCCGCTGCGGGCATTGCCCCAACGGCATGGACGAGAAGTTCCCCACCGGTCTTATGAAGATGGATCTGTTCAAGTCGATCGTGGACCAGCTGGATGGCGCCGCCCGCGAAGTGAACCTGTTCCACCGGGGGGAGTCGCTGATCCACCCGGACCTGGAGGATATGGTGGCATACTGCGCCACAAAAGGAATGAAGACCAGGCTGCATACCAATGCCGGGCTGATGACCCGGGAGCGCTCCCGCGACCTGATAAAGGCGGGGCTCAGCTATGTCTCCTTCTCCGTGGACGGCTACACCAAGCCTGTGTATGACAAGGCGCGGCTGGGAGGCGAGTTCGAAAAAACCATGGAAAATATCCACGGGTTCCTGCAAACCAAAAAGGAGCTGGCAAACGACAAACCTTTCACCATAGTCCAGGTGATGGAGATCGGCGAGAAACCGGATGGGGTGGAGGCGCGTCGACAGCAGTTCCGCCAACAGTTCGAGAACCTGCCGCTGGACCGCTTTGTCACCCGCACTCCCCACAACTGGGCCGGGGACGCGGATAAGTTCGGCCACGGCATGGCGGGTCAGCCGGAGCAAAAAAGGTTCACCCCCTGCACGTTTCTCTGGTATTCCATGACGATATTTTTCAACGGCACGGTGGCGCCATGTCCCCAGGATTTCTATGGTAAGCTCAAAGTGGGGGACGCCTCCCGCGACCCTGTGGCCAGAATATGGAACGGCGAACCGATCCGGCGGCTCCGCTCCCTGATGAAGGCTCAGACCGTGGACGATCTGGTCCCCTGCCGCACGTGCGATATCCTGACCCGAAAGACATTTATGGGCGTGCCGTCAAACTATCTCTCCACATTCCTGAAGGACAATCTGCTGGTCCGGTGAACGAAAAGAAAAAGGGGTGTAAAAACTGCCCGGAGGATGAGGCAGACGCTGCCAGCCGAGCGCCGGAGGGAGTGGGCAAAGCTGGCGTGGGGAAAGCGCTGGTCACCGGCGCCGGGGGATTCGTGGGGCGCAGGCTGTGCCAGGCGCTTCATGACCGGGGCGTGGGGGTCCGGGCGCTGGTTCGCGATTCCAGGCACGATCAATTTCTCCAAAGCATCGGCGCCCAGATTTTCACAGGCGACCTGACAGACCCGGAAGTGGCCCCATGGGCTGTGGACGGGGTGGATGGAGTGTTCCATCTGGCTTCCATAGTGCAAGGCCAGGAGCTGGCCGACGCCGATTTCTGGGAGGTGAA
>JAOUNV010000155.1 GCA_029880775.1 Nitrospinota bacterium
TGGCGCCCAAGGCGAAGAATATGCCCGAAGCGATCAGAGTCAGGATCAGTGGTGTAATGAAGTTCTTTTTGGTGTTCATCCAGGTGGCTTTTCGCCAGGAAATGAGGGGGCAGATACCTGTCAGCAGCAGCAGACCCAACCCAATGGGGATCATAACCTGATTAAAGAAGGGGGGCCCCACAGTGATCTTCTGGCCCCGGACAAGCTCCGAGATCATCGGGAACATGGTTCCCCACAGCACGGCGAACGCCGCTCCCAACAGCATCAGATTGTTGAACATGAAGGTGGATTCCCGGGAAAGGACCGAGTCCAGCTCGTTCTTGCTTTTCAGTAGAGGCAGCCGCGAAACAATAAGGTATGTGGAAAAGGCTGTCACCATGATCAGGAACACTCCGAAGTATACTCCCACAGTGGACTCGCCGAAGGAGTGGACCGAGGAGATGAGCCCGGAGCGGGTGATGAAGGTGCCGAACATGGTCAGGGCGAATGTTATGGCCACCAGGGTCATATTCCACACCTTGAGCATGTCCTTTTTCTCCTGGAGCATCACCGAGTGCAGATAGGCGGTCATAGTCAGCCATGGCAGGAAAGAGGCGTTTTCCACCGGATCCCACGCCCAGTATCCGCCCCATCCCAGCTCCACATAGGCCCAGTTTGCGCCGAAAATATTGCCAAAAGTCAGGAATATCCAGGCGAAGATGGTCCATCGGCGGGTGGTGCGGATCCATATGTCCCCCAGGCGGTTGCTGAGTAGCGCCGCCATGGCGAAGGCGAAAGGAACGGTGAAGGCGACAAAACCCACATACAGAGTGGGGGGGTGGAAGATCATGCCGGGATTCTGGAGCATCGGGTTGAGCCCGTATCCATCTTCCACCAGAAATGGCATCCTCTCGAACACTGGGGAAGCTATCACCATCAACAGTCCGAACAGGACAAAGACCGAGGAGATGATCGACACCACATATGGCATCAGGTTCCGGTTGCGGTGACGGTTTTGCATTATGACGATGGTGGCGAAGAGCCCCAGCATCCATGCCCAGAAGAGAAGCGAGCCCTTTTGCCCTGCCCAGAAAGCGGTGAGGGCGTATATCCAGTGCAGCTCACTGTTAGTGTAGCTGTAGACGTAATCTATGGAAAAATCGTGCCCCAAAAGGGCGTTAAGGAGCGCGACGGAGGCCAAAGTATGTAAAGCGAAGACAGCGAGCGCCGCGCGTTCACCACTGCGGATAAGCTGTTCGGACCCTATTTTGACTCCCAGCAGCGGGACCACCATGGCGTATACGGACACGAACAGCGCCACCAGGAGAGTATATTCACCAAACTCGTTCATAAAAAACGCCTCGATAATTATTTGCGCGCCATGGGCGCGTCACTGTTATGGGGCATAGCCTTTGCCACAAGTGGCTTTGTCACAAGTGGCATGGCTATCGGTCAGGAAGCTTCCTTCATTTCTTTGGCGGCGTCATATCTGGAAGGGCAGCTTGTCAAAAGCTTCGTGGCGATCAGAGTGCCGTTTTCAGCTAGTTTGCCTTCCACCACAACGGAGGTCTCGTCCTGGAACATATCCGGGGCGGTTCCTTTATATTCCACCGGCATAGACTGCTTCGACTTGTCCACGATCCTGAACCGCAGCTTAAGGTTGGCCGCGTCGTTGGCTATGGAGCCTGGAAGCACAGAGCCTTCCAGACGAAGGAAAATATTCCTCGCCTTCGGCCCCATCGACTGTACTTCAGAGACAGTATAGTAATAGCTGCCGCTGGCGTTCACGCCGGTGAAGATGAGATAACCTATGGCCAGGACAATAATAGAGGCCCCGGCCAAGAATTTTTTCTGGGCTTTGTTCATGATTATTAAAGATTAATTGAAGCACTGCCAAGGGAAAACTTCTTCTGGGTTTATTTTAAGGGAAAAGGGCCAGAAGGTTCAACCTGTTTGTTTTGGGAGTTACTTTTTTGCGCAGGGTGAGGCTCTCAGGAGCCTTCTTTCATTTCATCGGCTGCCTATTGAGAACGCCGGGTTCTGCTCCTGAAATATCGATACACCACTTTTCATAATCCAAACAACCTCTCCGCATTCCCCCCCATTATCAAATCTCGCGCATCCTGCTCCAGCTCCAGGTCGTCCAAGGCCTTTAGTTGCTCGGTCAGAACAAAATCTCTATATCCGGTTTTCCCGTTCAGGATGGTGTCTGTGCCAAACAGAATCCGCTCTGCGCTGTAAACTTCAATAGCTCTTTTGAAAATCTCGGAAAGCTCCATCACCTGGGGTAAAAACAACCGCCAGTTGTTGGTGCCGGAGGTATCCACATGTATGTTGTTCGCATGGAAGCCCAGTAAAAGAACCTCCCGGAAAAATCCGGCGCCGAAGTGGGCCATGATGAAATTAGTCTCCGGAAACATTCGCGAAGGGAGCATAAGGTCCAGTGGATTAGTCAACCGATAGTCGGCGATAGGCGCCATGGTAATACCGAAATGGATCAGGATGGGGATGTTCAGCGCCCCCGCCGCCTCGTACAAGGGGAAAGCTCTCTCGTCGGCCACCGACACCCCGCTGATACACGGATACAGCTTTACTCCCACGAATTTGCCCGATTTGACACGCTTTTCCATCTCCTCGACAGTCTGTTTCTTTGTAGGGTCATCAGGCATCAGGTATGCGGAAAACCTGTCTGGATGCAGGCTTGCGAATTGGTCCAGTTCATCGTGGCCGGAGCCACCGATAGGGAGGAAAAGCGCCCGGTCCACCCTGTTCTTATCCATCTCCTCCACCCATATGCGGGCGAATTCCGCGATATCCGTCCTCCCCAGAAAGTCCATAAAGTTCCGGTTCATGATTCCTGGGCCAGGCTTGTTCGTTCTGGACATGGCACCTTTGGACAGCTTGTCCATGTGACGAAAGGCGGCTTTGGCCATGGAGTGGGTAACCAGGTGCACATGTGAATCGATGATCATTTCGCCTCCCCTAAATTGGGACAAAGAATTAAACTCAACCGCCTGTTATAACCTGGTCAATGCCCCTGCTCCTTGCGATACGCATGGCGTCGCCCTGCGCCGGGGGATGGCGTTTTATCTAGAAAAAACCAGGATACTCCGGACTATGGGTGATCTGGGATCCGTTGTATGTCCACAATCCATCCATGCCTCCATTATGGAACTTGTTCCACAGAGTGTTTGGAAATTGAGAAAAAACGGTTTCAGAGTTTGCGGTTTTCACGCTCCAGTCGCCCCTGGCCAGTTCCCTCTCCAGCTGGCCCGGCGCCCATCCTGCGTATCCGGCGAATCCCCTGGCGGGTTTCACTTTCCCTGTCAGGGCGCGATGGATCACCTTTTTATTCACCGCGAAGTAGATATTACCGAACACCCTGGAGACCCCATCTATTTTCCGCAGATCCTTATCACTTTCCAGAAGAACCGCCATGATATTGCGAGACACCGGCCCTCCAAAATACAACTTCTTCCCAGAGCCGACCAGGCCTTGGATTTCCGGCAGGGCCGAGGAGAGCGAATATCTGGTGGGTCTGTTTATGATTAAACCCACCGCGCCATCCTGTCCATAATTTGTAAGGAGCACCACAGACTTGGTGAATGGGGGCATGGTGATGTTGTCTCCAGCCACCAGCAGGCAACCGACCCCCAGCAGGGAGCCGACGGGGGGCTCTTTCTTTTCAGCGGCTAGTGGCTCTGCCCCGGCGTTATGCCCACTTGTCGCCAGCGCCGCCGCCAAGAGAAGCAGAGTCCATGGGATCCATCCTCGATTCATTCTATGATTTTAGCATACCGAGATGCTGTTTGCGGAAACCACGGTTTCGACCAACCTTGTACAGGCCGGCGGGCGGCAAGCAAGTCGCGTTACCTGGTTGGCATCAGCGCCCCAATAGAATACAATCGAAAATGTAGAACGTGTGGATTATAGCCAGCCACCGCCATAAATTATGTCTTATGGCATGGCGTGTCGCACTGGAATATGGCAGATTGTTTCTTGTAAAGTAAGCCGCTGGCCTCAGGCTAGCGTACCGATAAACATAACTAGATCAAACTAAAGAATATGAACCAGGACAATAATTTCGGATACAGTGACACGGTGATGGACCATTTCTCCAATCCCCGCAATGTACTGAAAACACCAGAGGACGAGTATGGCGCCTCCGGCGTGGGCATGGTGGGCAACCCCACCTGCGGAGACATGATGAAGGTTTGGATAAAGGTGGACTCGAACGATAAAATTGTAGACCTTAAATGGAAAACTTTCGGATGCGCTTCGGCTATCGGGTCCACTTCCATGATGTCGGAAATGGTTACAGAAAAAGGGGGGATGGGAATTGATGAGGCTTTGCGGCTAAAGCCCCAGGATATTATGGACCGTCTTGGCGGCCTGCCATCGATAAAAATCCACTGCTCGGTGCTGGGCGACAAGGCCCTGCGCTCGGCCATCCAGGACCATTTAAGAAAAACAGGCCGCGAGAACCTGGTGGAGGAAGAGGAAGCCACCATCGTATGTGAATGTCTTGATGTCACAGACAAGGAGATAGAAGAAGAAGTGCTGGAGGGTGTCCAGGATTTCGAAATGCTGCAGGAGCGAACAAAGATATCCACCGGCTGCGGAAGCTGCAGGGAGACCGCCGAGGCTCTGTTCAACAGCTACCGGGCCAAGTATTTCGGGTGACCTGCTATGGCGATTAGAAAAGTGGCAGTGATGGGCAACCCCATCCTTCGTCGCAAGGCGGACCCGGTGACCCCGGAGATGATCGGCTCCCCGAAGCTTAATACGCTTATCGAGGATATGATAGAGACTCAGAAGGAATATGGAGGCATCGGCCTGGCCGCCCCCCAGGTCCATGAGTCCCTGGCCCTGATAGTGGTGGGGATAGACACGGCGGGCGACGATGAATCCGACATGGATGACTCCCATATACCTCGCACGGTGCTTTTAAATCCTAAAATAACCGATTTCTCTACCCAGTTGGAACAGGACTGGGAAGGGTGCCTGAGTCTCCCGGACCTCTCCGGGCAGGTGAAAAGGTCGGTGGCTGTCACTATCCAGGCCCAGGACCCCACCGGCAAGGAAGTGGAAATCAAGGCCGAAGGATGGACTGCCCGTGTGTTCCAGCACGAGATCGACCACCTGTATGGAATCCTCTATGTCGAAAGGATGAGTGATATGAAAACGCTCACCTTCAACAGGGAGCTTTCCAGGCTACCTCCGGAGAGGGAAACCGAGTAGCCGCTTCTGACCCCTGGAGGACCCATGCGCCTTTTTTTCGCGGTTGATATTTCAGAAGGTGTCCGCCAGGCGGCCGGGGAGCTTCTCCGCTCCATTGACACGCCAAAAGCAATGGTGAAATGGATCCAGCCGGATAACCTGCACATCACCCTGAAGTTCCTGGGAGAAACGCCTAGCGGTAAACTGGAGGCGATCGTCTCTGCGGCTCGCAAGGTCGCTTCCACCCATGGACGGATGAGCGTCGAAGTGTCTGGTATGGGTGTGTTCCCGGATCAAAAAAAGCCGCGTGTCGTGTGGCTGGGGATAAAAGGGGATACCGCCAGGCTGCAAAAGCTGGCGGGGGATCTGGATGAAGCAATGGCCCAAGAGGGATTCGCTAAGGAGAACCGCCCCTTTTCTCCACACCTGACCATTGGTCGTGTCAGGGATCCCAAAGCTGGGAAAGCGATCA
>JAOUNV010000156.1 GCA_029880775.1 Nitrospinota bacterium
CTGGCATCGGGATGATATTCAACAATTTGCTCCTGATGATGTTCACAGACAACCTGATCACCTCCGCCGCCGAGACGCAATTGCTTCCCCTCATTGTCTTCTCCATCATCTTCGCAGGGATGCTCACCACCATGGGGGAGAGAGTGCGCGCCCTCGTCACCATGATCGACCAGGTGAACGAAGCGTTCATAAGCTTCATCCTGCTCCTGATGAAGGTGGCGCCGCTGGGCATATTCTCCCTGGTGGCCGCCCGGTTCGGCCAGGCCCAACTTGATGGCAAGTTCATGGAGACTATATCCCAGTCCGGCTATTACATGGTGACGGTAATCGCCGGGCTTTCTGTCCATGCGTTCATCACCCTGCCGCTGATCCTGTGGTTCTTTACCCGCAGAAACCCATTGCGTCTGATCTCGCAGATGTCCCAGGCGCTGCTCACCGCCTTCTCCACCGCCAGTTCCTCGGCCACTTTGCCGGTGACCATGGAATGCGCCATCACAAAAGCTGGTGTCTCCAAACGCTCCACAGACTTCGTGCTGCCTTTGGGCGCCACCATAAACATGGACGGCACGGCGCTTTATGAGGCGGCGGCGGCTATATTCATCGCCCAGGCGATCGGCATGGACCTGACATTGCTCCAGCAGCTTACTGTGGCCATCACCGCCACATTGGCGGCCATCGGCGCGGCGGGAATACCGGAGGCGGGATTAGTGACCATGGTTATAGTGCTCAACGCGGTGGGTATCCCCACAGAGTATATCGGACTGATCCTGGCGGTGGATTGGCTACTGGACAGGTTCCGCACCACGGTGAACGTGTTTGGCGACTCAGTGGGGGCTGTGGTGATCGACAAGGTTTTCGAGGGTATGGATGTAAAGGAAGACAGCGCTAAATAAAAAAGGCGCCCGGACTTCTTCGTCCGGACGCCTTCCCTTGCGCCTTGGCGCGCTTGAATCAAAAACCGTCTATGTCGTCTTCCAGCGGGATGGCTTCCTCCGCTGATTTCTTCTTCACGGCCACCGCTCCAGTATCGCGATGCTCCAAGACAGACACCTTGCGGGCAGTCGCCTTTTGCTTGGGAGCCGTTTTCGGCAGCAGCTTGCGGGGAGCGGCCCTGTGTGTCACTGTCGTCCTCGCCGCCATATTGGAGCCGTCTCCAGTTCCGTATATGAGTTGGCTGAGGAACTCCACAGCGCCGTTCAGGCTTTCCGCCTGACCGTTCAATTCCTCGGAGGAAGCAGCGGTCTCCTCTGCGTTGGAGGCGTTGGTTTGTGTCACCTTGTCCATCTGGGAAACTGCCGTGTTCACCTGATCCACACCGTTGGCCTGCTCGCCAGTGGCGGATGTGATCTCAGCGACAAGGTTTGTCATCTTGTTTATGCTGTCTACGATCTTATGTAGCACCTCGCCAGATTTCCTGGCGCTATCGTTACCTTCGGCGGCTCTGCGCACCGCTTCCTCGATCAAGGCGCCGGTATCCTTGGCGGCGGCGGCGGAGCGTTGCGCCAGGTTCCGCACCTCCTCTGCCACCACAGCGAATCCCTTGCCATGTTCGCCAGCCCGGGCGGCCTCCACTGCGGCGTTCAACGCCAGCAGATTGGTCTGGAAAGCTATTTCCTCAATCACCTTGATGATTTTTCCAATCTCCTGAGACGATTTGTTTATCGCCTCCATAGAGCCGATCATCTCCGTCATGGTCTTGCTGCCATCCTCTGCTTCCTTGCGGGCGGAGAGTGTCAGCACATTGGCTTTATCCGCGCTTTCGGCGTTCTGGCGGGTCATGGAGGCCATCTCTTCCAATGTGGCGGAGGTCTCCTCCAGCGATGCGGCTTGCTCCGTGGCGCCTTCCGCCAGGCCCTGGCTGGCCTGTGATATCTGCTCAGAGGCGCTGGCCAACTGGTTGGATCCCTCTGATATGTCTCCTATGATCCCGATGATGGGATTGGTAATGGAGTTTGCGAGATAAAAACCGATAAATACACCTAGCAACACAGCGACAATAACGATTACTCCTGTAAGCCACTGGACATAGCTCCATTCATTTTTCCCCTCATCCCTGGCATTCTTCATATCGTTTGCGGCAATCTCCTCGGCGGCTTCCAGTAGTCCGCCCATAACCTCGGCGGCTGCCCGGAAGTTTATGGTGGCCCTGTCCATTTCCTCTACGCTTGCCACCATGGAGCGCTGCGCCTCGATAAGCTTCATCGCCGCGCCGGTGAACTCCTTGTCGTGCGCACTATCCATACGCCTGGCCAGGCCAGCCAACCTCTCATCGTTGATCCTCCCGACCTTTCCCATCTCAGTCATGCCACCTTCCAGTAGGGCCTTTATCCATTGGTCATATTCCACGACTGATTTATTAAATTCCCGCACCGCCTCGTCCAAGGTTTGCTTGTTATCGCTCTGCGCCACTTCCTCCAGGGCCAGTCGGCCCAAAGCGATAGTGGCTCTTATCTCCATGGCCAGGTCCGCCCATTGCACTTCGTTGGCAAATATCCCCTCCAGATCGTTACGATCCTGCTTTCGCAATATGATCTCCTTCGCGGCCTCTTCCAACTGCATGGAAATGTCGAACACCTTTTGGGTGGCGCTTTCCATGTCACCCATCACCTTGTCTCGGGTGATCCTGTCTTCCACCAGTTTGGCGCCGATGGAGTGGACATTGGCCACCGCCGGCTGGAACTTGTTATCGTGACTGCTTTGCGCCTCTGCCACTTTATTCCTCAAGGCTGTGTTCTCGGTCCCGGCAATATCCGCTCCAAAATAATCACCACCGCTGAGTACCAAATTACCTTGAGCGTCGAACTCTTCAATCTTGTCTGAAAAATCTTTCCTTAGTTTTTCCAAACTGGACTGGTCGTACTTGGCCACCACGTTGGTGGCCATTCTGTATTGGTCAACGATCCCCAGCGATTCCAGGACTATGATCTTCATTTCCATGGTGAGGTCCACCATGGGCGCGTCCTTGTCTGTGATCCGCACCATAGCTCCACCGACCTTGTCCACGCCATCGTAGCCATTCCAGCCAATGAACGCCACGAAGGCTACCAGCAGGCCGAAACCCGCCATAATTTTGAATTTTAATGATCTACTTGCGAACATGACCTTCCCCTATCCGTACGTTATGTTTCTCTACAAAAGGTAGAGACAATCCGCTCCGCCTGTTTACTCAGTCTTCCTGCGTTACCTTGGATATCCCTCCGCTGCTCATCGCCGCCAATATATCCAACAGTATAATAACTCTGCCCTTCACCTTTGCCATTCCTTGGATATTTGATAATTCAGTTTTTCCGTCGAATGCGGGTGGTGGCTCTATCTCATCAGATTTGATATCCACTACCTCTGAAACCGTATCCACTATGATACCCGCAGGAGCCCCAGGTATCTCCAGGACTATAATGCAAGTTTCGTGTGTGTACTCTTCTTTGGGCATTCCGAATTTTATCCGCAGGTCGGTTACAGGAATTACCCTCTCTCGAAGATTGATAACCCCTTTCACGTATCCTGGGGTCTGTGGGATGTGAGTTATATCCATCAGCTTTATGATCTCTTTTACTATACTGATGTTTATTCCGAATTCCTCTACACCCAAGGCGAAGGTGAGATATTTCCCAGCCAGATGACGGTATGCCGCCACTTGGCCCTCCGAACCTGTCAACGATTCGTCAGACATAAAAACCTATCCTCCCATGATAGGGATATTATCCTTTTACGAAATGTCATATCTCCTAGGACTTCATACCCGGCTAAACAGAATATGTTCCTTTTTATACTTTTATGCAAGTATAATCCGGCTTGCCTTTAACAAGTCCAGAGCTTAGACTACACTTGTATCATTATAATTTGCAAGGAGATACGCCCCCTCGGGCAGTATGGATGCAGGTAAAGATAGTGTCAAGTATTATCGCAAGAAAGTAGCGCGTAGTGGAGATTGCAGTTTCCAAGTAAACAGGTGGCCGACTAAATGGGGGGAGGAGTGATCAAAACGGCGGCAGCGATCCAGCCATGGCCTCCGCCAAGGATATGTTGTGGAATTTATGACAATACCCGCATGAGACACTGACATATCTTTTTTCGTGGCATCCGGTACACTTCACCGGAGCCAACGCGCCTCCGGAAGCGGAAAAGCCAAGGGATTTCACTTCTTCGTGGCAATCAGGACATCTGAACTTCAATTCGGTGGAATGCTTATACATGATATCCTTTAGCGGTCGCGATATGTCCGCTCTTATCCGGAAAGTATGCGGTATATGGCAAGTTTTGCACACGTTTTCCATGGCAAAACCCCTTTCGAAATGTGTCTTGTGGGTGAGAAGAACACCACTGCGGCCCGGCTTGAGCTTCTGGCTGTGAGCCCAAGGCGGCTCTGCTTCTTTTTGATGGCACTCCAGGCATTTTTCGTCCGAAACCACGGTCAGATTCGCTGTCTTTCCCTTATGCTCCGAATGGCATTCCAGGCAGTCCTTCTGATGGGTCTTGGAGGTGGTAATCATATGCATTTCCTGCTTATGGCAGCCCTTGCACTTCATGCTGTTAACACCACGCCATGGATCGTGGCATTTGACACATTCTTTTTCCATCATCGAGTGCTTGGACGAGAGGGGCTGGCGCATGAATATGGTTCCTTCTCTTTCCAGCAGGTCATCCAGCGCAAGGATGGCCACCAGCAGACAGGCGGCAATTGAAAATCCAAGTTTCACAGACTACCTCTAGGTATTAATAGTAAGAGATGGACCAAAGATGCGCCAGTAACGCCGTCAACAAGGCGGCGGTGGCGGGGACATGGGCATTGTTCCACAAACGCAACACCTGGAGCCTTGCGTACTTGAATTCCACCTTGTCCCTTTCCGCATAGAGGCTTTCCAAGTGACTTAGCGCGAGCCTGTCGGTGGATGGACCCCGCGAGGCCAAAGTGTTGAAAATATGTTTACGCCGGGCTATTATGTCCTTCTCTGTCAACCACATATACTTTACGGGAAAAGCCCTTTTGGCGTATTTCCGCCTGATTCTCATGCCGTAGAAGTTTTTGAACTCCTCGGAAGCGTTTTCCGCGATTTCGTCGGCCATCGTAAGATATTCCCCAGGTTGTCTGCGTTTTTCATCCAACTCAACAGCATCCGCCCCCTGCTTGGAAAGCCAAACAGGAATGGTCCTGAACATCAATTCGCCCATCAAGCCGCTGAGGATCACAAACAGCAACAGCAGAATCATGAGAATACCAAAATTGCCATATACCGTGAAGTTGGTGTGCAAGAAGACCAGGGCCACACAAAACAATCCCAAGTATAAGTGAGCCTTACGCCACCCTTCCATAGTCCCGATTTTCCTGGTGAACACCATCTTACGCAAGCTGAAAGAAGCCAGGAAGAGCATGATTATGGCCGCCAGAACGCCAAAGGCCAGCCTGGTCCATTCCATGGTGGATTCTTGAGCCCACAGCCTCATTCCGGCGTGAATTCCGAAGCTGAGGATCAGCAGCAAAGCGAAAAGAAGCGGCCAACGAGCGTTCAGGCTGCCCTTCCCTGTCTCAACTATTTTTTTCATTATCCGGGCGTATCACTCGTTTGGGATTAAGTCGGAGAAGTATTCAGCCGGATTGACCATGACCATGGCCCCGGTGGGGCAGTTATAAACACATCCCAGAAAGTCATAGCTGT
>JAOUNV010000158.1 GCA_029880775.1 Nitrospinota bacterium
TTTCGCAGGATCATGCTTTCTTCCCAGGCATGTGGAGATAATGGCGGCTGCCGACACCAGTGTGCCATTGCAGCTACCGGGCCCGAAGGACATCTGGGGCGCCGACATGCCGGACTCGATACGGGTGAGCGTTAGCGGGGTGTCCGAGGCCAGGGTGAGACTGTCGCTGATGGAAAGCCATGACGCCGCGCCACCCAGGCTCTCCGTCACGGCGGGAACGTGCCGACTGGAGGATATCCAGGTGAAGCCGGGCGGTGGCCTGCCGGAGGCGAATTGGGAAACCCTGGGAACAGAGTCTGAGTATCTGGTTCGTGTCCCCGCAGGTTGCGCGTCGGCGGAGGGGGGAGAGCTGGTGTTCCGACCAATATCCGGATCATGGATTGCCATCAAGAGCGTTTGGGTGGAGCAGATCCCTTTGCCATGGGAGCTGTGGCGCCATCTGCCGCAGCCTTGGAACTATATCCTTTTCTGGCTCGGCGCGCTGACGCTGGTGGCTTATCACGCTCTGGCGGCCAAAAGCGGAGGGCTGGGCGCCCGTCAGTTGGCTATGTATGGCGCCATGTGCGGCATTGTCCTTCTCTCGTTTGGTTGCGCCTTGGTGGCGACCGCATTTTACGTGGAAGTGTATTATCCCTGGCTCACCAACCAGGAGGGGAACCTGCGCTCGATGAAGGTGTTCCAGAAAAAGGCGATTCACGACGAGAAACTGGGCTGGCTTCTGCAGCCAGGTTTCGCCGCTTATACGAGAGAGACACCCAAATCTAAACCGACACTCTTTTATGCGAACACCCAGGAGGGCTATCGCGCCCTGGAAGCGGAGAAAAATTTTCCGGCGAGGGGCAAGGCGATGGTGCTGGGAGACTCATTCGCCCAGGGGCTGTTTTTGGCCCAGAAGGAGACGATACCGGCGGTGATGGCGGACCAGCTTGGCGGATACGTTTACAACATGGGAATCACCGGTTTTTCCACCGACCAGGAGTACACCACCTTCATGCATTGGATTGACAGGGTAGACGTGGAGCGGGTGGTACTTCTGTTCTATGGCAACGACATCATGTATACCGGCTCAAAGAAGGGGTATGATCTGCCCAAGCCGGTGTACAAAGAGGTGAACGGTAAAGTCGATTTTTCCAGGATGTCCACGGTTCCAGCGGAATATGTGAAGGAAATGAACGATATCCTGGCTCCCCGTTTCATACCCAGTATGACCTATTGCTGTTTTACGGATAAAAAGGCTTCGGTCCTCATCCGCACCCTGGAAAGAACCTGGCGATACATATCATTGCTTCACTATCCGGGCAGGTTCTTTGCGGCGCTGGTGGGCGATATCAAAAATACCAAGCTAACCAGCCCCGCCATCCACACCGATGTGAGACCTGAGCTTCTTGAAAAACCAGAGAAATACAACCGCCAAATTGACATCATCTTTCAGTTTCTGGCCGAGATAAACGACCAGTGCCGCAAGCGGGACTTGAAGTTTCAGGTGGTGTTCGTCCCGGATATCCTGCAGGTGTATCATGCCGACAAGCCGGCCAGGACGAATCTGCGGGACATGTTCATGGAGCTGTGCGCGAAAAACAGGCTGGCATGCCTGGACCCAAGCGACAGGCTGGCCGCTGGCGCCAAGATCAACGACGTTTATTTCATCGACGATGGCCACTTCTCCCCATACGGCGCCCGGATCGTGGGGGAGATGATCGCCAAGGCGACAGGTGGGGAACAATAAACATGAATTTCAATCCAGGTTGAATTTCCACCACTCCGGTTAATCCTCCGCTAAGATTAAATGTAGCACAAACCAATCCTGAAGAAAGGCCGCCAGCGAACCCATGGAAGACATCAAGGAGTATCATCAGCGGACCAAGCATCGGCTCAACCAATACGCCGCAGGGCCCGGCTACCTGGACTGGGACACCCAGCCGAACCCGTTCCGCAGATATGAGGGGGCGGAAAGAACCGAGCTTCCGTTGACGCAGGATCTCCCCGACACTCCATACGACGCTCTCTTCGGCGGAGGAAAAGTGGCGCCGCGCCTGTTAAACCTGGAGAACGTCTCCATGTTCCTGAGGCTCTCTTTGTCGCTGGCGGCGTGGAAAGAATATCAGGGCGCCCGATGGGCTGTGCGGGTCAACCCTTCCAGTGGCAACCTGCACGCCGAGGAGGGCTACATAGTCACCGAAGGAGTGCCGGGCCTGGGGGAAGGTGTGTACCACTACGACAGCAGCGGCCACGCTTTGGAGCGGCGGCTGGGGAGAAGCGCCGAGGCCATGGGGCTGATGCTCGATGAATACGAAAGAAGGGACAATCCGTTCCGCAACCACGGAATCTTCCTTGTGGGGCTCACATCCATCCATTGGCGAGAAGCGTGGAAATATGGCGAGCGGGCGTTTCGATACTGCCAGCTCGATGTGGGGCATGCCCTTCTCTGCCTGCGGTTCGCCGCCGCGTCCCTTGGCTGGAGCGCCAGGCTGGCCACCGGCGCGTCGGATGGAATGGCGGCAAGCCTTCTGGGTGTCAGCCGCGAGGAGGACTACGCCGGGGCGGAAACCGAATACCCGGACACTATGGTAATTGTCTCCGCCGGGGCGGGAATGCCAGAGGATATAGATGGGACCTTTGACGAAGCCGCCAGACATTTTCTTCTAAACGCCGCCAGGGACGATTCATGGCAGGGGCGGGCCAATGTAATCAGCGCCGGGCATACCCACGATTGGCCAATTATAGACGAAGCCGCGCGGCTGGTCTTCAAGCCTGCGACCGAGGAGGAATTTACCCCCCCACCGGAAGCCCCCAAGCTCCCCCCTTCCGGGTGCGAGAAATCAGCGGCCCACATAATCATGACCCGCCGCAGCGGCCAGGCGTATGACGGGGCCAGTTCCATGCCCGCCGAAAAGTTTTTGCGAATCATCTCCGCGCTCATTCCCCGCCCCGGAATGCCACCCTGGGATATGATTCCCTGGCAAGCGAATGTCCACCCGGTTTTCTTTGTCAACAGGGTGGAAGGCTTTGCGCCCGGCATATATATTCTGGTCCGGCGCCCAGGCGAAGAGGAAGCGCTCGGGGCGGCCATGGGTGGCAAGTATTCATGGACCCGGCCCAACGCCTCGCCGGAGGGCCTGCCCCTGTACTTACTAAAGGAGATGGACGCCCGGGGCACGGCGGCGATGATTTCCTGCCAGCAGAATATAGCGGGTGACGGCGCTTTTTCCGTCGCGATGGTGGCAAGGTTCGCCGGGCCGCTGGCCATCGGGCCATGGTGGTATCGGCGGATTCACTGGGAAGCGGGCGCGGTGGGCCAGGCGCTGTATCTGGAAGCGGAGGCGACTGGTTTTCGTGGCACCGGGATCGGATGTTATTTTGACGATATGTTCCACTCCACCCTGGGGCTGGAGGGGGATCTGTTCCAGGATATATATCACTTCACCGTAGGCGCCGCAGTGGAGGACGAAAGGGTGGTTTCCACGCCGCCATATGAAGAGAGATAGATGGGGCAGTTGCTCATGCCCTCGACGAAGAGAAACTCATTTGTTTGTCAAAGATGAATGGGCTCTTGCGCCAGTGTGTCCGGCGCGCCCGCAGGCGTTCCACCTCCGCAGGCTGGCCTATAAACGCATCAGCGACGCGCCCCAGGTGAGCCCCCCGCCGAAAGCCACCATCAGCACCACGTCCCCTTTTTTCGCACGGCCTTCCTTTTGCGCTTCGTAAAGCGCCAGGGGAATGGTGGCCGCCGATGTGTTGCCGTAGCGGTGGATGTTGGAGTAGACCTTTTCCTCCGGCAGGCCCAGGCTTTTGCCCACAGCGGAGATGATTCTTATGTTGGCCTGATGGGGGATCACCAGGTCCACATCGGCCACAGACATACCGTTTTCCTTAAGGATCCTCTGGGCCACATCGCACATGCTCTTCACGGCGACCTTGAATGTCTGATTCCCTTTCATTTCGATAAAATAGTTCTCCCCCATGGACGGGAGCGCGCCAGATAGAGGATCGCCTGCGCGAGTGATGGCGCCCCCGGTGAGGAAACTTCCATACTCGCCGTTGGAGCGGATGCATGTGTCTATCAGCCCCTCCGGTCCATCGGCGGCGGAAAACACCACGGCCGCGGAGGCGTCGCCGAAGAGGACACAGGTGCTCCTATCCTTCCAGTTGACTATGCGGCTGTATATTTCGCTGGCCACCAGCAGGGCGTGTTTTGTCGCCCCCCCCTTGAAATACTGGTTGATAATCGACGAGCCATAGATGAACCCGGAGCAGGCGGCGGAAATATCAAAAGCGGGAGCGTCGCCTGAGCCCAAGCCATGGCCGATCATGCACGCGGTGGAAGGGAAGTATCTGTCCTGGGTGGCGGTGGCGCAGATAATCAGGTCCAGCTCTTCAGCCTTGACCCCAGCGGTCTCCAGCGCCTCCCTGGCGGCAGGCAGCGCCAGCTCATAAGTGTTGGTCCCCTCGTTGACGATGCGCCGCTCGCGAATCCCTGTGCGAGTAACGATCCACTCGTCCGAAGTGTCCACCATTCTTTCCAGGTCCAGGTTGGTGAGCACGCGCTCCGGCAGGTTGGCCCCTACTCCTGTGATCCTGCAGGCAGTGGCGCTATTTTTCATCTTTCTCCTCCTCCCCAGGTTGGCCGAATCCGATTTTTCTGGTGATCTGGGTCCATATCCCCTCATCCTTGCCCTCCTTGTGGGCCAGGATGTCCATATTCTCCGTCAGGTTCTCCTTGATATGGTCTATCACCTTTTCCCGCACAAATTTGCGCGCTCGAATCACTGCGCTTTTTATCGATTTGGGGGAAGAGGAGCCGTGGCAAATGAACACTGGGCCGTTAACGCCCAGCAAAGGCGCTCCCCCCACCTCCTGGTGGTCCACCTTTTTCTTGAAGGCCGCCAGGTGGGGTTTCATTAAAAAATAGGCCATCTTGGTGACCACGTTTGCGGAAAACATCTGCTTTAAAAAGGCGCCCATCATCTCCGCCACAGACTCCGATATCTTCAGGGCGATGTTTCCGGTGAAGCCATCGCACACCACCACATCCACGATACCGCGATAGAAAAGTTTCGCCTCGATGTTTCCTATAAAGTTGAGCGAGCTTCTGGAAAAAAGGTCGAAGGCCTCCTTGGTGGTGGGGTTTCCCTTGACATCCTCCTCCCCGATGGAGAGCAGGCCCACCGTGGGCCTGGGCTTGTCCAGGGAGTGCTCGGCGAAAATGGCGCCCATGATGCCGAACTGGAACAGGTTCTCCGGCTTGCACATCACATTGGCGCCCGCGTCCAGCAGAATCATGTATCCTTGCTGGCTGGGCATGGTGGCGGCGATGGCGGGCCTGTCTATCAGCTCTATAGTGCGCAAAAGCACCGTCGCCACGGTCATCACCGCGCCGGTGTTTCCTGCGGAGATAAAAGCGTCCGCCTTGCCGTCACGCACCATTTTTATTCCCACATGGACAGAGGAATTTTTCTTCCGGCGCAGGGCCACAGCCGGCTGCTCGTCCATGGCGATGACTTCATCGGCATTAGCCACGCTGATGGAATCGGGAACATTGTCGTGGCGGGCCAGCTCTTTTTGGACCACATCCTCCACGCCCACCAGGATGATCCTGACATCCGCATACTCCGCCACCGTCTCGATCGCGCCATCCACTATCGCAGCCGG
>JAOUNV010000157.1 GCA_029880775.1 Nitrospinota bacterium
TGATAGATATAGTGCCTTCGCAGCCGAAGCAGAAGGTTCATGATCTCCTGCTCGCACCGCAGCCGCAGATGCTCCCTTTCGATGACAAGCCCGGAGAGCGGATCCTCCCCCCACAAGGTGTAATGGCTCTCTTTCATCGAAAGAAACTTCACCGGGAAGATATCCGTGGATGAGCGCAGATCCCCATCGGTCATCAACAAAGGATGGATCCCCACCCGCAACCCCCGGGACACAGGATCGAGCAATGTCTGCATGGCGGAAAAATTCAGTATGGAAGTCAACACCAGAATGTTGATATCGCTGCGTCCCGGATGGTAGTCATTCCGGGCGGCGCTGCCATACAGCGTGATGGACAAAAGTTTCTCCCCCAGTCCCTCCCGCGTTTCCCAGCAAAACCTCTCCACCGCATTTCGCTCAGAGGCTGAAAGCTTCGTCTTTTCCAGATTCTCAAACTCGTTCATGGCTAACTCACAAAATTGTGTTAATTTCTTTTTGAGCCCCGGCCCCGGCCAAGGGGCACCCAGGGTCCGCCAAAAAAGGATCCCCCAACGCCACATGGGACATGCACTTCAGGCCTCCCCTGCAGAACCTGCGGTACAAGCACCTCTCGCACCCCTGGCTCACCCTCTCTTTGTCTCGCAAATTTTTAAACAGCTCGGCGCCGTGGTACAGCTCGGCCAGAGGTGTCTCCATCACGTTGCCCACGGTCTCCGGCATCCTGCGGCAAGGGTACAGGCTCCCATCCGGCATGATGGTTATCAACCCCTCCCCGGCCTGGCAACGGTACGGCCTGCCACCGGCGGCCAGGAACTGCAAAGCCCGATCCGCCGCCACCTGGGTTCGCTGGAAAAAGCCCCGCGCCGCCTTGCGCCTTTCCTCCTCAATTATCTGAAGATACTCACGGGTCTGATCCATATCCAGAGGCTTAACGCCAACACCACTTGTGGCTGCGCCGCCACACGGGATCATCCGGTCTGTCCACACCTTCCCCACGCCCAGTCTCCGCCCCTGCGCGGCAACATCTGGGAACTGCCAGTAGTTTTCCGAATGGGCGGTAAAAGAGATCATTGTCTCCAATCCACCGCGAATCATCATCCGCAACGCGTTCACCACACGATCATAATCCCCCTCGCCCCGTATACGATCGTGAGTTTCCCGCGTCCCCTCCATGCTCACTTGTATAAACCGGGGCCTCAGCTGGGCCAGGCGGCCGACTGCAGCGCTGTCCATGCCATAGCCATTGGTCAGAATGGCGAAACCGAACAAATCCCGATGCGCAGCCACCACCTCTAAAAGCTCCCAGATATCCTCTCTGGCGAACGGCTCCCCGCCGGTGATGGTGAGATGGCCGCGATGGCCGGAGTCGCCCACCCCTTCTGGCGAGCCTAGCAGATCCCTGTATTGTTCCAGAATATTCATCAGGCTGTCAAAGCCAAGCTCGGCGCCGCCATACTCATCCTGATAGCAGTGGGCGCATCGAAGCTGACATCGGTTGGTGATATGCCACTGGAGAAGCAGCCCACGTTTGTAGGCCGGGAACTTTCGCCGCCATGGAAAGAATCCGCTATCCCAGGGAAACCTCATCCGCACCCTCCACATCCGCCGCCGCATCCACCACCACACCCGCTGCCGCATCCGCTACACCCGCCGCCGTTCCCCTGACCCAGGGGCCGCGCCGCCTTGTTATACAGGTCATACAGCGGGCCGCCAGCCAACGCGCCAGCGCCGAACACCGCCATGGCGAACGCCACATTCATGTTGTCCACCTCCTTTTTCTTACCCAGAGAATCCTTCACCCAGCCAAAGTGGCTTTTCAGGGAGGAAAGGTGCTTGTGGCCCAGGGCGCTGATCCGGCTCAATGGATTGGCGGCGAACCAGAGCGCGATGGGAGTGATCACAAGAAGCAGGGCCAGGAAGATAATCGGCTTGTCGCTCACCACTCCCAGGTATAGCTTTGCGCCGCCAACGCCATCCAGAAGAAGCACCCCGATGATGAACGCCATCCATGCGGATGACTGCATATTTTCATCGCGCATGAGATGTTTGCGCTTCAGATCATCGTAGTGGGAGGAAAGATGGCCCTCCACTTTGCCCATGAACGCGCTGTCGGCGAACATCTGGCGGGGGGAATCGTTGCCGGAAATATAATGAAGGGTTTCTGTGGCGACGATATTCAATGGCTCGAACGGGTCCGCCTCGGCGCTCATTTTGACTTCCGCCCCCTCCCCGGAAAGCTTCACCAGCCCCTGCTGCTCCAGATCGTATATGGCCACCTTCACAGTTTCCGCGGCGCCCCCGCGCAGGGCGGCGATAGAGTAAGGATCCACCCGGGTCATCTGGGGTGGCATGTGATCCTGCGAGCCATCGTTGTAGGCCCAGCGCCGGACAAGAAACCAGATGACTACCAGCGCTCCTAGAAAATACCAGAGAAAATCCGGGCCGGGAATGGCTCGTAAAGGTTCCAGCATGGGCCCTCTTCCTGGCTTGTCGCCGGTTTGAAAACGTTCCCCAAAGATATCGGTTAATTTTGGCGCCACAATGGCTGATGTGTCAACAGAAGCCGGGATCTTTGCCCCATACGCCCGCGCAGCTTCGGCCGACTAAAAATAGTATCGCGCTTCCACGCTGGCGGCCCTGGGCCTGGCGCCCATCTCGCTTTTCAATATGAACCCGTAAGGCGCGTCACCCGCCGGGATGGAAAGGCCGATGAACATCTCCCCTTCGTCGGAAAGGGAGTAGACTGCGTTCAGGCTGATGATGGATGAGCCATCCACCAGGTTCATCAGCGCCAGGGCCGTCCCGGTCCACAGCGGTGAGAACTCATACGTAGCCCCGGCCCCCGCATACCATCGCGCCATGTATGGGCTTTCAAGTCCCTCGGAGAGCAGGTATTTGGTGTATTCGTCCACATACTCCACGCCAGCGCCATGGTGGTACACGGCCAGACGCAGATCCAGCGAACTGGGGAATCTTCGCTCCAGCTCCAGCGTCCACTCCAGCTTCGCTTCTTTGTTATTATCCATCCTTTTCGCCAAGTGTCCCTCCGCCCGGACTCCCAGCCAGTCGAAAAAGGTACCTTGAAATGATCCGCCGTATACCATCATTCTTCGGACTTTGCCGCCCAAAACCACTAATTCATAATCGAACGCCACTGCGGATATCCGGCAAAGGTATGAAGTTCTTTCCCTGTCCAGCGAAGTTTTGTATCCGCTGATATTGTCCTGGTCATGCCCATATCCGGCCACTGTCAGCAACGTCAGCTGGGTCAGGGCGCCCAGCCCAGCTTCCAGCCGGACAGCGTCCACTCCCGCCTTGTACACCCGGTAGAACACATCGGCGGCGAAAGGGGCGAAAAAGTCGTTGGGAGTAAAGTATAGCGTGCTGGCCAGGTTTACAGGCTGGCGACCGATGGTAAGGTCCGCTTCTCCATAGGTAACCGTCAGGTTGGCCCAGTCCAGGGCCATTTCTCCCTTGGAGTCGATGGATTCGAACAAGCCAATCTCCGGCGCGCCGCTACGGTCGGCCGATTGCAGCTTCACAAAAGAGGATTCCTGGGAGCCGGCGGAGTTGTAAGCCCCCAGGGCGTATGAGTTAAAATCTACGGAGAGCCATCCGCCCCAGGCGCCGGAAAACTCCAGCCGGGCCATTCCCCCCGCCACGGTGTCGTTTTTGCTCTTGAACAGCTGCGGGGCGTCAGGGTTTTCCGTCATCACCGCCAGGGCGCGGATGGATGCGCGCAACGAGAGGTATGTCTCCTCCTCCTGGCTTTCATAGAACCCGAAGCAAGGAGAGGCGAAAAGAAAAAGGGCTACGCTCGCGGTCAGCCCAGCCGAGCTTGCGCTACGCCGACTTGGTAGTGTCATCGAAAACTTTTCCGTCACGCATGGTGATGATCCTGCGAGCCCGTTCCATCACCTGTGGATCATGAGTGGAGAAAAGGAAAGTGACACCATCCGTCTGGTTAAGCTGCTGCATCAGGGTCAAAATCGATTCCGCCGTGTGGGAGTCCACATTGGCGGTGGGCTCGTCCGCCAGCACGATGGCCGGCCTGGGGCAGATAGCCCTGGCGATGGCCACCCTCTGCTGCTGCCCGCCAGACATCTCGTCCGGTCGCCGATCCTCCAGCCCTTTGAGCCCCACTTCCTCCAGAACCTTCATTGTCCGCTCCCTGCGCCGGGCGGCGGGAACGCCTTGCAGGGCCAGCACAAACTCCGCGTTTTCGTATGCCGTCAGCACCGGCGCCAGGTTGTATGCCTGAAAAACAAAACCGATCCTGTCACGACGCAATTCGGAGAGCTGGGTCCGCGAAAGGGTTCCCAGGTTTCTGCCCTCCAGCTCCACGGCGCCGGAATTGGGGATATCCAGAGCGCCGATCATGTTCAAGGTGGTGGTCTTGCCGCTTCCGGAGGGGCCGCTGATCACCGTGAATTCCCCTTTGTTTATTATAAGGGAGAGATCGTCCACCGCTTTTACTTCCACTTTCCCCTGTTGGTACACCCGCGACACCTTGTCCAGCCGGACGATGGCGCTACCGTTTTGCTCAGGCTCCATAACCCCACTCCCCCTATCGCTAAGACTTTGGCTCATCACATTATTCGCCCACTCTGTTCAGGGCGATTTTTGATTCGGCTATATATCTGGCGTCCAGATGGTCCGTGGGGGGCAGGTTGATGGCGGTTGTATACTCCTTGGCCGCCTCTTTGTCATTCCCCATTACTTCATGAGTCTTCCCAAGCTCGAACCTGGCGCGAATCGACGCCGGATCCAGCTCCAACGCCTTGTTCAGCTCCAGGATCGCCTCCTCGTTCGTCCCCTTCGGGAGACCGCCGAAAAATGTGTTGGCGAACATTTTCAGCGCCCAGTTCAGGTTCGCGATCTCCCGGTAATATACGCCCATCAGGATGCGCCCCCGGGAGTTGTCGGGGTCCAACTCCAGCGCCTTCACCCCGCTTTTCTCCACTTCCCGGGAAAGCCTCACCTTTTCTTTTCCGCCACGGAACAGCGCCAGCTTGCCGGTGGCCAGCGCCAGCTGATAGTGCCCCTCGCCCAGGGATGGATTGGCTTCCACCACTTCTTTGGCCAGGTCCATCGCTTCGGTGTAGTACTTTTCCGATTCGTCAGAATTCAGATCCTCGCCGTTGTCCACCAGGGCTTGGCTCAGCCTGGTTTTCGCCACCACGCTTTTGGGATTCTGCTTCAGGGCCTTGCGATACTGCTCCAGCGCTCTCTTGTTGTCGAATTTGGCGCGCAGGTTATCCCCTGACTGGATATACACAATCGCCGTCTGGGCCAGGGCGGGCTGGACGCAAAAGGCCAGCGCCACTGCCAAGATAAGTATCGCTTTTCTCATTTCATTCTCCTGGGCTTGTAGGTAATAGCATTATATATAAATTCTATCTCTCGTTATATCTGGAGCCCGCCATGACAGGGGCCTTGATTGAATCATTGGGCCACTCCAGTGCCAAGCTTGGCGAACAGCGTCTGCGCGATCCAGCCGGCCAGAAAAGGGACGAAAAAGGTGGACCCCACTCGCGCCAGAGTGACCTGCCAACCTAAAAGCCCCACCTCCAGTGGCAGCTTGGTGACACCCAGCAGCAGCCATCCCGATAAAAACGCAACCACAGGCCCGATGGAGGCGCCCGCTTTCAC
>JAOUNV010000159.1 GCA_029880775.1 Nitrospinota bacterium
TCCACCCGCAAAATCCCCATGTTCGCCCCACGCCTGGTACCGCCTTGCTTGATCGCCTCGGTGGCGGCGTCGAACACGCCCATGAAGGAGATGGGACCGGAGGAGACACCGTTGGTGGAGCGGACTCGGGAGTTGGCCGGGCGTAGCCTGGAAAAGGAAAATCCCGTTCCGCCGCCAGATTTGTGGATCATGGCGGTGTCGAAGACGGCGGTGAATATCGACTCCATAGAGTCCTCCACCGGCAAAACGAAACATGCGGAGAGCTGCTGCAGTTCTCTTCCGGCGTTCATCAGGGTGGGAGAGTTCGGCAGAAAATCGAGCGTCGTCATAAGGGAGTAGAACTCCTCCTCGGCCCGCGCCGCATCCTCCTCTCCACCATATTTCATCTCGGCCTGGGCTATGTTATTGGCCACCCGCCGGAACATATCCTCCGGCCTCTCGGCCACTTTGCCGTCTTCGTCCTTTCTCAGGTAGCGCCGCTCCAGCACCCTGATGGCGTTCTCGGAAAAGGACGCCATGTCGCCCTGGTTTCCCGCCACTTTATCCGGCCCTGTGTCAGGCCACAACTTCAGATCGGCGCCGTCCTTATGGCTTTTACTTTCTCCGTTGTCCCCCATCGATTCCTTGCTTCGCTTCATACTCATCTCACCAGCCACGATTGCCCCTCTAGTTGTTTAAGTGTCCCCAAGCCCGCATCAACCTCTTCCCGTATGCCGCCACCTTCCCGAATATAGTGACGACCATTTTTATTCCTCTTGCGAATTAAAAAATACTGCAAAAAAAATCAGATTTTAGATTATTGCTTCTAGAATATTGATATTGAAGTAAATTGATATAATCATATAAGCATTCATCAACCAGAGATACAGGCCGCTTGCCTGTCTCAAACACATTATGTTGTATCTAGCCAAAGGATACACCACCATATAGGGGATGGCAAGACTTTTTTCTGCACCGCTTAATCACCGGTCTCGCACAGCTTTTCAACAGCCCTGATAGCCTATACCTGCTTGAATTCCAAGCTGTAACCTGACTTATGCACGAAAACAGCCCCGGCATCTTTCGCTATACGCTCGTTTTCCTGCCCTCTGGTCCAATCTTTGCGGTTTTCCGGTTATCAAATAAAGTCTAAACTAAAATTCAGGGTGCGCCTTATTTCTCATATCCTATTGTATATCAATGATATACCCACCCTTCCTATAGTTGACTGTTTTAGTATGACATTTATCCTGTTATGTTGTAGGCTAAATATATGAGACTTTTAGGGTGAACTGTCATCTATACACAAACAACTCGGAATATTGATCCGGCAAGGAGGAGAAGATAACGATGCTCGACAAGGACCTGATTGAAGACGCTCTCAACGAAATCCGCCCAGCGCTTATCGCCGATGGCGGCAACGTGGAGCTTATCGACGCCAACGACGAAGGCGTGGTTTTGCTGCGACTACAGGGCGCCTGCGCCGGATGCCCGTCGGCCACCATGACCCTGCGCATGGGTATCGAGCGCACGTTGCGCGAGAGAGTTCCGGGAATCACCGCTGTGGAAGCGATAATGTAGCTATATGAGGTTTTGCTAATGGATCTAACAGAAAAAATCACCGACGCTCTCAAACAGGTCAAATACCCAGGTTTCGACAAAGACATCGTCACCTTGGGCGCTGTGGATGGCGTGGTGGCTCCCGAAGGCGCCCCTGTCCGGGTGTCTCTGAAACGAATAGATGGCAAGGAGGAGGCGAAGACCCAGCTTGTCGCAGAAATCCAGCAGGCGCTGGCGTCCGTCGTGGACGGGCAGGGAGTGGAGATATACATCGGCGGCCAGCCCGTCGGCCCCGCCCCCGCACATGGTCATCAAGGGCATGGTCATGGTCAGGCCCAGGGCCAATCCCTATTCGTCCAGGACAGGATCCCCGGCGTAAAGTACATCATTCCGGTCACCTCCGGCAAGGGGGGCGTGGGCAAGTCCACCGTCGCGGTGAACCTTGCGTACACTCTTTCCCAACTGGACAACAGGGTGGGCATCCTGGATCTCGATTTGTTCGGTCCATCCATCCCGAAGATGCTGGGAACCAAGGATCGGTTGGGCACCAGGGGCGACCAGATTGTCCCCGCAGAGGTCAAGGGGCTCAAGGTGATCTCCCTCGGCATGGCGGTGGACGATGACGAAGCGATGATTATGCGCGGCCCCATGGTGATGAAGGTGCTCGATCAGTTGATCAGCCAGGTGGATTGGGACAGGCTCGACTACTTGATCGTGGACATGCCCCCAGGCACCGGCGATGTGCCCCTGAGCCTGGTTCAAAAGCTCGACATCACCGGCGCGGTGGTGGTCACCACTCCGCAGGACGTGGCGCTGATCGATGTGCGCCGGGCGTTCAACATGTACAAGCAGACTCAGACCCATATCCTGGGTATCGTGGAAAATATGAGCCACTATGTTTGCGACAAATGCGGAGAGACAGCCCATATCTTCGGCGAAGGTGGCGGCGAAAAGGAAGCGGAGCGCCTGGGTGTGCCGCTTCTCGGGTCGATACCCCTGATGAAGGTGATCTGCGAAGAGGCGGACAAAGGCTCCCCCATATTCGACCGGGAGAAGAACCCGGAGCTTGCCAAGGTGTTCGAGCAGCTGGCTAACACAGTGATGGAGAAGGCGGCTGAGGCGCCAAAGATGCCATCACCGGAGGAGGCTCATGCGCACCAAGGTCACGACCACGGTCATGACCACGGTCATGACCACGGACATAGGCACGATCATCACGGTCACAACCATTCACAAGGTCACACCTGATAGTCAATATGGCCGGCGGTCCGCCGGCCTTTTTTTTTTGCCCCCGGGCGGACCACGCGCAGTCCGCTCGGCAGCGCCATTCTAGGCGAAGTGAAGAATCCCGCAGCTCCACCTGCTTTGGGTGATTATTATTGAATGAGGTTGCTCGAAGCAGCGCAGCTGGAAGACGGTATAGGCCGGGCCTGCCGACTTCCCCCACACTCGTTGTGGGTGGCGCCAAACTGGCTTTGCGAAACGCGGCTTCGATGGCTGCCAATGGAGCCTGCGCTCTTTATCGGTTCGCCCGAAAGGGAGAGTATATTGAAGCGAGGTTTTTAATAAAAAATAACGCGAACCCAAGCTTTACACGCCATTGCCCGCCCAAAGTGGGAACATTGATGGCATATGCGCTGTCCAGAAGCTTGATAATTTCTGGTATGGTGACTCGGAGTATCCCGGAACCTGCCACCCGCCCCATGGTGCTATCGCCTTCGTATAGCTTGCAATATAGAGTGGTGGAGTCTTTCCAGAAATCAAAATACCAATCATTGGCCAGGAATTTTTCGCCACGAAAAAAGTATCGTTTTCCATCGTAGGCGAATGGAAATTCGTAAATCATCAGTTTCTCTCCGCGCCTGTGGGACGGGGCGAATAGGCTGAACCTCCCCTCGTCGCCTAAAACGCTCTTCTCAAAAAAAGGATGTTCTACCCGCGAGCAGAGTATAGCGGAATGCTCCGGGTCGGCGTAAAACTTAGGAAGGGATGGGATGGTTATGGCTGATCGCATATCCAACTGTCCTGATATATTGTCTATGGTGAAATCCCCGTACATTCGCTCATGGAAACCAAGACCGTATTCGGGACATAACTGTTCATCGTGTGGAGCTGTTTGCGCCGCGCGCTCCGGCGAATCTTCAAGACCTGCCAGGGGGAAGTCCATCGGGGCTCTCATTAGCAATAAATCAGGAATACTTTTTCTGGTAACCGGCCCGCTCATTGGTTCATTTCCGGGGCTGGGAATTCTTCGGCAAAATATTCGGCCAACGCCGTAATTGTCAATGAAGGGTTCGGCCCGGTGGAGGTCGGCAACACGCTGGCGTCGCACACATAAAGGCCTGGATGTCCAAAAACCTCTCCCTTGGTATTCACCACCCCATCAGAAGGCGTGTCACCCATCACGCATCCTCCCAGCGGATGAACGGCGACCACCTTGTCGAAATATGTCAGGGGATTGTCCAGGAAGTTTCCCCCCAGGGCGCGGGCGATCTTTTTCATTTCGCGCCTGACCCTATCAAAATGAGTCTTGCTTCGCTTCATCTTCCACTGGATATTGGGAGTATCGTTTTCCGTCAGCCGGACTTCTCCGTCCGATAAATCCCTTCCCATCCCCAACAGCATCATCATGCTGCGGATGTAGTCGTCCTTGTCGATTGCGGCCGCCACGTCATCGCCGAGGTTGATCTCTTTTCTGAATCTGAAGATCCGGTTAAGACGCAGAAACCTGGCCAAGAGCCTGGCTGAAAGCTTCATCACGCTGATAAAAGAACTGGGGGATGGAAATTTGCCAATTATAAACCATGAAAGAAAAGGGGGGAATCCGCCATCCTGGATATACATGCCGTGGGGAAATCCAGGGACGTAATCCATGAAGCGATATTCAATGGCGCTAGTTATGTTGGGGCCTTTAGTCGGCATAGTCTCCTCATCGGCGAACAAGACCATCCCCTCCAGGTCGCCATTGCCGCACCATTTTTTCCCCAACATGTCGCTAAGACCCGTAAGCTTTTTATACTTTTTCATTTTCAATAGCATGGTGGATGATCCGACACTACCTGCGGCCAGAACCACTCTCTTCGCGGTGAGCTTCTGTACGACATCCATGCGCTCTGGATGGACATAGCTTACCTCGTAACCGCCATCGACGGGGACGATCTCAGTCACCATAGATTGGGTCCTGATCTCGGCTGGAACCCCACCTTCATCCGGCAGAGCAGAACTGGTAGCTCGCGCCAGATAATTCATGTCCAGGGTGTTTTTCGCTTTTATATTGCAACCAAGGAAACACTCTCCACACTTGGTGCAGCTGGACTGGATGGCGCCCTGTTGGTTTAGTTGCTGGTGTCCTGGAAAATCCCCTTGGAACCGGACCGCAAGCTTGGGAAGAATGAACTTGTGTTGTTCAATAGAATCCTCCGCGTCGTCGATTGCTCGGGACGCCTTTTCCATCGCGGTGGTTTTGGGCGTATCGCGATAATAAGGATGGGCGTCATCGAAAGGATAGGAAGAAGCCTCCAGCATGCCAAGGGCCCTGTCATAATATTTGTCCAGCATCCGCCTGGTGATTCCTCCAGGCCACCCCGCGAAGAATTCTGGCTTCATCGGCATTAGCACATTAGCGTAGATCAACGAGCCGCCCCCCAGGCCGCTGGCGGCGATGGTGAAGGCGTCGCTTTCATAATAAGAATGGAACTGCATATAGCCGAGCATGCCATCTTCCGGATCCCAGAACGTTTTGCTCCGAACTTCCTCCGGCCTGCGTGGAAACTGATTCATCCCATATCGTTGGCCACGTTCCAGCAGGCAAACCTTGTGCCCCTTCTCCGCCAGGCGGCAGGTCATGACCGATCCGCCGAAACCTGATCCGATCACGATAACATCAAAGTCAAAAGAAGCGGTATTCATGGATCCCCCCAAAAGCTGATATCGTAGTATTTATATCAGCATCATGGTCAAGATTCAATATTCTACCGACGCAGGCGGAGTCGGCTTGTCGCTCTGAACGGACTACCCCTCCGCCGATGCGGTCCGGAATAGTGGTGTATATGAGCTTCGGAAAGGCGTGGGGAAAAGATCAGATGGGAAAGAGAGGAGAAGATGA
>JAOUNV010000255.1 GCA_029880775.1 Nitrospinota bacterium
CGAAAGGGGATTCTATGGCCATGGTTTTGGCTTCCTTCCCCAGCCCCAGCCTTCCTGCGATGAAAGAGAAATCGCCGGAGGCGGCCAAAGTGGCGGAGGTGAGCACCACCCCTTGCGTCCTGGGATACAGCTTCTCCACCAGGTGGGCGGAAACGTCTATGGGGGAGGAGTGCAGAAAAACTCCACGCCCCCTGGGCTCTATCCAGTAAACATTATCCTCCTCCTCCATGTTCAGATACGCAGTCAGGCTCTGGGCTATCTCCTCGAACCGGATCGAAAGCGCCCGGATACTATCCGGTGTGTTTTTCAGGGAGGAGAGGTAATCCGACACCAACGACAGGGAGCCTGTCAGCTCCTCCACGTTCCCGGCCAGCCTGGCCGCCTCCCCCCGGGTCATGCGGCGTTTGTCGTCGCGCCCGCCCCGCGCCACGGAGAAGAACCTGTCTGCCCGCTCCGGCAGGGTAGAGATGACCCTGGCCGCGTCATTGGAAAACAGCTTGGCCGCTTTCAACTCGCGCTCCGTGTCGCGGACAGCTTCGGCGATCCTGTAGCTGGACAAGGTGACGCCGAAATATGAGGTGGCGATATCCTCCACCAGGTGCGCCTCATCGAACACCACCGAATCGTATTGCGGGATAACTTCGCCATAGTTTCCATCCCGCACCGCCAGGTCCGCGAAAAAAAGGTGATGGTTCACCACCACCAGGTGCGCCTCCGCCGCCTTGGCGCGCATGGAGTAGACAAAGCAGGAGGAGTAGTATTTGCACGCGGCGCCCAGGCACAGCTCCGATTTGGAGCATATCTCCCCCCATGCGGAGTAGTTGTCCGGCAGGATATCCAGCTCGGCGCGGTCTCCTGTGGAGGTGTCCCTGGCCCACTCCAGCACCTGCTCAAAGAGGGACGCTTCCCCCGTGGCGGAAAACAGAGGGCGCTGTGTGAAGTTGTTTAGCCTGCGGCGGCAGATGTAGTTTCCCCTTCCTTTCATCATGGCGGCGCGAACGGGAACCCCGAAAAGCTTTGTCACCAGGGGGATGTCCTTTCCCATGATCTGCTCCTGCAGATTCTTGGTGCCTGTGGAGACCACCACCTTGCGACCGGAGAGGATGATGGGGATCAGGTATGCGATAGTCTTTCCGGTGCCGGTGCCCGCCTCCACCAAAAGCGCCTGGCCCAGGTTCAGGGCGTCCAGGCAGCCTTGGGCCATTTGCGTCTGCCCTGGGCGGCTTTCATACCCCGCCCCCATGGCGGCGGCCAGAGCCCCACCGGGGCCCAACATTTTTTCGAGGCTGTGTTCCATCGGCTGTCAATCAAACCGGCGGATTGATAAAAATCGCGGGGAGGAGGAGCGCTTTGCTACAGTGAATCCCCCGCCGCTCCCTTTCCGGGCTTTGCTCCATCCATCCGCTTCCCGCCTGGAAGAGGATGTGGGTTGTGCCTAAGAATTCGCGGAGTGAGATCGAGGGAGGCCTTTTTCTTCAAAAAGCCCCTCCCTGATAATTTCACCCACCATCTTTTGGCTATATAGTACGCCCCACGGCCTGGGCCACCGGCCTTAGTTCTTTCATAAGAGCGTCGAATTTGTGGGGTTTCAATGACTGCGGCCCGTCGGAGAAAGCTTCCTCCGGCTTCCAGTGCACTTCGATGATCAATCCATCGGCGCCAGCGGCCACCGACGCCTTGCTCATGGCGTTGACATACTGCCAGTATCCGACACCGTGGCTGGGGTCCATCACCACCGGCAGATGGGTCAGCTCCTTTAGCACCGGGGCGGCGGAAATGTCCATGGTGTTTCGGGTGGCCTTTTCGAAGGTCCGGATTCCCCGCTCGCAAAGGATCACATTGTGGTTGCCTTCAGAGAAGATATACTCGGCGCTCATCAGCCATTCCTCGATGGTGGTGGCGAGCCCTCGCTTGAGCAGGATAGGTTTGTCCATCTTGCCCACTTCCTTTAACAGCGAAAAGTTCTGTGTGTTCCTGGCGCCTATCTGCAATATGTCGGCGTATTCATGGACCAGGTCCACTTCCCTTGGGTTCATAACCTCTGTGATGAAAGGAAGCCCGGTGGCGTCTGACACATGGCGCAGAAGCTTTAGCCCCTCCTCCTCCATCCCCTGGAAGCTGTATGGGGAGGTGCGAGGCTTAAAAGCGCCGCCGCGCAGCATATGGGCGCCGGAGGCTTTGACGGCCGTGGCGGTTTGCATCAGTTGCTCCTCACTCTCCACGCTACAGGGGCCGGCCATCACCACTATCTCGTTGCCGCCGATCTTCACACCCTTGACATCAATGATGGTCGGTTCCGGTTTGACCTCCTTTGAGCAGAGTTTGTATGGTTTCAGGATCGGCATGACGCTTTCCACATGATGAAGCGATTCTAGCGCCTGCAGACGCGCCTTGTCTCTGGCGTCGCCCAGGGCGGCGATGACGGTCCTCACCTGGCCGGAGAGAACCTTAGCCGTGTAGCCGAAATCGATAATTCTTTTTTCCACATCCGCGACGTCCTGTTTGGTCGCCTCGGCTTTCATAACAATGATCATTTGCGCACTCCAATATAAGTCGATAGGCCCTATGGCCCCAACAAAGGGCCGACATCATGGGCCGAACACAAATATTAAGCCATCCAGGCCAAAGTTACAATATTTCTTGAAGATCCAAACAGCATTGTGGCAATCGCCGGATGTTGGGTTATAATGTCGGCTCCATATTCGCCGGAGTGGTGGAACTGGTAGACGCGCGGGACTCAAAATCCCGTATGGGCAACCATGTGTCGGTTCGATTCCGACCTCCGGCACCAATCTTGGCGCCTGACGGCTCATTCGGCGCTCTTCCACAGCGCCTTGCCCTTTGTAGCGTCCGCAGCGCGGATCCGGAGGTGACGACATGCGATTAGGCCACCAGTATTTATATTGCTATTGGCTTTTGCTCCTCTTTTACCCACATTATTTCCGGAATATATACACCGCCAGCGCCTTGGCAAGCCCAAAAGCCTCCCGGTTCGTGAGTTGGCTGTAACTTGTCCGATTTAATCTGATGAATTAATTATGGATTGATAGTAGAATAGCCATGCATTTTCATGTTAAAGTAGCGCTCACAGAGCTTACAAACAAAATAGGTGTGAAATGGCTGACCTGGATCCGAATATCAGGGTGCTTGTCATTGATGACTTTGCCACCATGCGCAAGATCGAGCGCAATATCTTGTCCCAACTGGGTGTCAAGAACGTGGACGAAGCGGATGACGGGACCACGGCGCTTCCCAAAATTCAGCAGAACAAATACGACGTTATCCTGCTGGACTGGAATATGCCGCAAATGAGCGGCCTTGAGCTGCTAAAGGCGGTGCGCGCCGACCCCAACACCAAGGATGTGCCGATCATAATGGTCACCGCCGAGGCGTTGAAGGACAACATTGTGGCCGCTGCGCAGGCCGGTGTGAATGATTATGTGGTAAAGCCGTTCACTGCGGCTGTATTGCAGGAAAAGTTGAGCAAGGTCCTAAGGTAAGCCTATCGGCTCTCTGGCGTAGTATGCCGGAGCGAGGGACGCTTTTCTGTTGTATTTGGGGGTTGTTAACAAGGCTTGTCGCCCGGCAAGCCTCAAGATTCAGTCGCCGACAGTTTTGCTGAGTAGCTGCAGGGAAAATATAATCTTCTGTTCCAGTTACCACAGGAAACGCCGTTACCTTTAGCGACACAGCCCGTCTCTTTGTGTTCATCGCCCCATCCACTCTCATACCCCATAGAAACAACGCGTTACAACCCACCATTTTCGCCTGGGGTATGGCACGTCTTTTGCCCTTCTTGTATGGGGAGAGCTTTGTATCTCCTTTGCGGGGCGCTGGACAATTTCCGGGGCTCTGGCGCATATCCGTCAAACACAATGAGGGAAAAATGAAACTACATTACGAAAAAGAGCAGAAGACATCCACGATCGGTGGTCGCCTGGTGGGGGGGCAACCGGCAACCAATCCTCCACTCATGATCGGGAATATGTTCTGGCCCGGAGACAAGATTGTCCAGTCCCGCAAGGAGGGAAAGTTCGACCGGGAGAAGGCGACAAACCAGATCCGTCAGCTGGAAGCTTTGGAGAAAAAAACCGGACTCCCCTCTTTGGTGG
>JAOUNV010000160.1 GCA_029880775.1 Nitrospinota bacterium
TCTGATGAGCGGCCACCGCTTCCACCAGTTCGGCGTATCCGATCAGCTTTATCCCCGCCTTTCCGCCCCGGATCGCCGCGTCTTCCTCCATGGCGAAGCAATTTCCCGGCCAGTCCCCGGTTTCGGCGTCAGGGTCGTGAGCGGCTCTGTGCCCGCCAGGTATCCCATAAGGGGACATGTGCCCGAACAGCGAAGAGCCGTTGAACACCCCATCTTGCATGAGGATTACACGGTCCGCCGCCTTGAGAGCCAGCCTGGCCCATTCGCCAGGATTCTCGCCCAGGGGCCGGGTCACCAATACCAGAGTTTTCGCGCTCATTTTTTTCTGTTCCATGGAAAGTCGCCATGCACCACGTCGCACTCGCACGTATCCGGCAAGACAGTGACGATGACTCCCTCGTTAAGGGTCTTCCCCAATTCCACAGCGGCATGAACGGCAGCGCCGCCGGAGGAACCCACCAACACGCTCTCCTCCGTCGCCAGCCTGTCCACCATATTATAAGCGGCCTCGGTCTTGACGGATATCTTGCCGTCCAGCTCATCGAGATTGTATATGCCAGGCACCAGGGATGATCCCATATGCTTGAGCCCCTCAATGCCATGTAGCGACTCCTCCGGCTCCACGGCGTAGCATTTTATATTTTGGTTGCGCAGCTTAAGCCCCCGGCTTGTGCCCATGATCGTGCCGGAAGTGCCTATCCCCGCCAGAAAATGCGTCACCTTTCCGTCGGTTTGCTCCCATATTTCCGGCGCGGTGGTGTATAGATGGGCTTTCCAGTTTTCTGGGTTGTTGTACTGGTCGGGCCAGAAATATATTTCAGGATCCTGGCTGTATATCTCCCGGCAGAGCATTATGGAGCCGTCGGAACTTTTGAACGGGTCGGAGTAAATCACCTCCGCGTGGTACGCCGAGGCCATCAGTTGTTTCCGCTCGTTGCATACGTTGCCTGGCATGACAAGCTTCACCTTGTATCCCTTGATAAGGCCGATGAGCGCGTAAGCCACGCCGGTATTGCCGGAGGTGGAGTCCAAAATGGTCATGCCGGGGCGAAGCTTCCCGGAGCGCTCTCCCTCCTCGATCATCCGCAACGCGGCCCTGGCCTTCACCGACCCGGAAGCGTTGTGCCATTCCGCCTTAGCGTGGATCTTCACGCCGGGGCAATCCTTCGCCGCGATTTTGGTAATATCCAAAAGTGGCGTGTTGCCGATATGCTTGAGTATCTCCGGGGTTATTTCATCTGGTTTGAAATACGCCGCCGCAGCCAGCTTGCTCATAACCTGCCTCGCCTTATGAAATAATCACGTCCGACTCGTCGAGCATATCGGCCGCGCCGCGCTCGTCGAGCGGAAGAACGTTGTATTTTTCCACTTCCATGCCTGTCTTTTTCATGGACGGGGAATGGGAGTATAACTTCACTCCGAGCATGCCCAGGGTCTCCAGGCTTTTGTTTATCTCCATGTTAGATGGATTTTTTCCCATATCGACGCCATTCACCGAATAGGTTCCATCGTCTATGAACAGGATGCTGATCCGGTTGCCGTCCTCCAGAGTCATACCCACCGCCATCCGCAGCTTCTCCGCCGTGTAAAAGTTCGGCGGACAGTTCACCACAAGCGTCACTCTTTTTTGGGTCATGTGAAACTCACCACCCTGTCGAAGTCCTGGATATATCCGGCCAGATCGTACTGGCTGCCATACTTAACGCCTTCCACTTTTTCCGGGGCCTTTAGCTGGGCCCGGTTGTGGTCGCACACAGTCACCGCCACCCCATGGCCTGCCAGCAGGAGAAAGTCCTCCCGGGCCAGCAGGGTCACGCCGTCGGCCATGACAAAAACCTGAGTCTCGTGGCCTGCATCCACAGCGGCTCTGGCGATTTTTACCGCGCTCTCGGCCGAGGGGCTGGAAAAGCCCTTGTGCAGAAGCAGAAGTATTTTCAATGTTCCCCCATCCCGCAGAACTGTTCGTAATCTATAAGTTCCGTTACCGTGGGGTTATCGCCGCAGACGGGGCAGTCCACATCCCGCCGCAGGTTAAGCTTTCGAAACTCCACCTTCAGCGCGTTGTACATCAGAAGCTTGCCCACCAGCGCGTCTCCCTTGTCGAGGATCTGCTTGATCACCTCCACAGCCTGTAGAGTGCCCACCACACCGGCCAGCACGCCCAATACGCCAGCCTCCTGGCAGCTGGGAACCATCCCAGGCGGGGGTGGCTCCGGGTAGAGACAGCGGTAGCAGGGGCCGGTTTTCGGTTTGAACACCGTCACCTGGCCATCGAACCTGAATATGGAGCCATGGATATTGGTCTTGCCCAGCATCACGCAGGCGTCGTTGACCAGGTATCGGGTGGGGAAGTTGTCGGAGCCGTCCACCACGATCTCATAGTCCTTGAATATAGTCATGACGTTTTCGGCTGAAAGCCTTTCGTTGTGGACCACCACATTCACGTCCGGGTTCAGGTTTTCGATAAACCTTTTGGCCGACTCTGTTTTGTGGACACCCACAGTGGCCTTGCTGTGGATCACCTGCCGCTGCAGATTGGACATGTCTACTATATCGAAATCGAGCACACCGATGGTTCCCACCCCGGCGGCGGCCAGGTATTGCAATATGGGGGAGCCGAGACCTCCGGCGCCGAGGCAGAGAACCTTGGCGTTAAGAAGCTTGGCTTGCCCCACTCCTCCCACCTCCGGCAGGATTATGTGGCGGCTGTAACGGTATATTTGTTCTTCCGTAAAGTCCATGCGGTGTCTCCTTACACGAGGCTGGCGTATTGTCGGGAATAGGACAGAGCGCCAACAATGGCTGTCTCCAAGGCTATATCCCGCAACATGCTAGTCTCGGCCTCCGGCGATGGCGGGGATCACGGAGATGTCGTCGCCGTCGCTCAGTTTTGTGTTTTCTCCGTCCAGGAAGCGGATATCCTCTTCGTTGACGTAGATATTGATAAACCTTCGCAGCTTCCCTTCTTCATCGTACAGCCGCTCCTTGAAACCTGGAAATTTCTCCTCCAGAGCGTCAACCACATCCTTGATTGTCTCCCCGTCCCCGGCAATTTCGCTCTCCCCGCTGGTGAGCCGCTGTAGCGGCGTGGGGATGCGTATTTTCACATTCGCCATCTTTATCCTCTTTATATATAGTCTTGCTGGTTACAAATCTGATTGTATGTCCTTGAACACGGAAAGCTTCGGCTCTATCACCACCGGCGCCCGGAGATGATCCTCCACAGCCTCAGTGGTCTTGAGGCCCTGGCCCGTGATGGAAATCACAGTTATTTCGTCCTTGCCGATCCTCCCCTGTTCGATCAGCTTTTTCGTCACCCCCACGGCCACACCTCCGGCGGTTTCCGTGAATATACCTTCCGTTCGGGCCAGAAGCTTTATAGCGTCCACGATCTCCGGGTCGGATACATCCTCGCCCCATCCGCCGGTGCCCCGGGCCACTTTAATTCCGTAATATCCATCCGCCGGGTTGCCGATGGCTATGCTCTTGGCGATAGTGTTCGGCTTCACCGGCTTAAAGTCGTCCACACCGGCCTTGATGGCGGTGGTCACCGGGCTGCACCCTGTCGCCTGGGCGGCGAAGATTTTTGTTTTCACCTCACCGATAAGCCCCAGCGACTCAAACTCCTTGAACGCCTTATGTATCTTGGTTATCAGGCTGGACCCGGCCACGGGCGTGATCACGTTGTCCGGCGCGCGCCATCCCAGCTGCTCGGCGATCTCGTAGCCAAAAGTCTTGCTCCCATCGCCATAGAAAGGGCGGATGTTTATGTTCACGAAGGCCCAGGGAAAAACCGTGGCCACCTCAGAGCAGAACCGGTTCACGTCATCATAAGAGCCCTTGATGCTGATAATCTTCGTGTCGTAAATGGACGTTCCCAGGATTTTGGAGGACTCCAGATCGCTGGGGATGAAAATATAGCTTTTCAATCCGGCGCTGGCGGCATGGGAGGCCACGGAGTTGGCAAGGTTGCCCGTGGAGGCGCAGGCGATGGTGTCGTAACCAAACTCCACCGCCTTGTTCACCGCTGCGGCCACCACCCGGTCCTTGAAGGACAACGTGGGGTGGCAGACGGAATCGTTTTTGAGATAAAGATTGTTCAATCCCAGCGCGGCGCCCAGGTTTTTCGCCCGGACAAGCGGGGTGAACCCGTTGTCCAGCCCAACTGTGGGGTCCCCGTCTATGGGGATCAGCTCTCGATAGCGCCACATGTTGGCTGGGCGGGATTCTATCACTTCCCTTGTCAGGGCGCGCTTAATTCCTTCATAGTCATAGCGGACCTCCAAGGGTCCGAAGCAAAACTCGCATACATGAATAGGCTCGGTGGGATACTCCCTGGCGCATTCCCTGCACTTAAGCCCCTGCACAAAACTCATATACTTAAATAACCTTTCCTGTCGGAGAATCAGGCCTGGGCCGCCACGGCGTTGGCTTGGCGGAAGACCACCACAATGTTGCGCCAGCCGCCGCCCCGCCTCTGGGAGAACGCATTCAAATACAAAAACGTATCACCACCTCGGGCGCATAATGGAAGCGCGCCTGGCCCTTGGGAATACCCAAGCAACTTACTTGGATATTAAACGATACCTTATTGTTCTTGTCAAGTATTAGGTTAAAGTGAATAGAGGGCAGGGGTGTTTATGCGTCGGAGCGATAAGAAGGCATGGGGTGGAAAGATGGATGACTTTCGCGATACGTCCTCCTCCCCTAGCCGGAGGGGGAAGACCTCGCGCATCCAGCTCGAAGATATCAAAGCCGGACATGGAACGCGTCAGTGGCTAATCCCTCAATGGATTACATCGCCTTCTCGAACTTAAATCCCCTGGCGTTGCTGATAAACCTGACATTGAGGGTGTATCCGCTGGGTATGGCCACCAGAATTTGCTGCGCTCCAGTGACCGACTCCTTGAGTAAGGTGGACCAGCCACGGTGGCAATTTCTTATCTCGCCTGACGCCTGATGCTTTCTGCCGTCAGCCGATGTCATGAAAATCTTGGAGCCAATTGTGTTCCCATCCTCCACAAAACAAAGCTCCAGAGTGTAGGAGCAGGGAGATGATTTTCCGGGGAATCCGTTTATCCAGTATTGCGCCCTTTTCTTGGAGCCGCCCCCCTCTTTCAGATCCGCGACTCCGATAATCGTGCCGCATCCCTGTGCGGCGATGGCGGCGCCACTTTGGCTGAGTAAAAAAACCGCGACACCCAAGCTGATTCCCAAGAGAAACTTCGAATGATTCTTGTCCATAAAAACACTCCTTTGTATACAAACGCTAAGCGGATTCTAACACACGGGCGCTTACAGAGCCCTTAACAATATGCAAACCTTGATATGTCGATTTTACTTAATTAGAACGGACAACGTTGCCTTGAAATTCCATCGGGGCTGGAAAACATTTGCCAAATTTACTTTTGCGCTATCCCGGAATTCAGATAAAAACAGAAGACAGCCTCCCCATACCGGCGGGTGTCTGTCGGGGCCAGCCCATGGCGCGCGCCATCCGGTGGTTCGGTCCGTTTGTTCAGCTCCAGAATCAGCCGCCCCCCTTCGGCCAATAATGGCGCGGCAGCTTCG
>JAOUNV010000161.1 GCA_029880775.1 Nitrospinota bacterium
CGAACCGCTCGTAATACGCCCCCGCGCTGGCCAGGACCGATGCGCCGGGAGGGATATGCGAGGCGGCGGTCTCGATGGCCTCCACATGTTTGGCCAAATCCTGGTATCGTGTGGCGAACATCCAGAACGCCGGGAAAAGAGCGGTGAGGAACAGGTAGACGCTCAGGGCAAGGGCGGCGATGGTGGTCGCATATTCCGCAGCGCGTCGCGCCACAATTTTGGGCGTGAACAATTTCCCTTGGGGTTCTTCGGCGCCTGCGCGCAGGGCGAACGTTGTGGCGGCGAGGATGATGGCCAGAACGAGAACAATCAGGATGGGATTTTGCAGATCCCCGACGACGACAAACGCAGGTTCCTCCAGAGGCAGGTATCTGGACAGGTCGAGCCGGAACGGGCCGAGAGCCAAGTAACCTGCGATGATGTAGCCGTAAAAGACCAAAAGAAAGCCAGCCAGTCGCTGGGCTCCCAGTAGCAGATATCTCTTGCGCAACATCGTAATCATAGGCTATGGCAAGGAGGCTATGCGTGAGGCGAAATCTCGCCTGATTTTGGCGGCGTCGACTTTCCATACGCAGAAATATTCACTCTGGTGAAAAGGCTCCGTGTAAGCCTCTAGCCCGACCATTTTTCCAAGCTCGCAGGCCTGATCCTGGGCGTGGAAAATGGGGATGCTCCATGGCATATAAAAGAAATTATCGGTACGCATTTTTTTGATAACACCCAAAAAAGCGTCAGCGCTTGAAGGTTTCTGGATGCTGAAGTGGCCGGAACACACGCCAAGAAACCAATCGACGGGAGCGCGGCTGATTATTACGCTATTCTCCGGCAATTCGCGTCCCATGGATTGGCACGCGCTTCTCCACGCCTGCTCCTGGTACTTGACTTCGATCGCCTCCATATGGGCCATCGATTCCATTTGCGCCATCCCCCGCCCCGCAGACACGATCAGCAGCGCCATCACCACTAATCCTGCGAGCGAGGCCTTGAGCCCGTCGCCGAATGGGGAGCTTTTGATCCACGAGAAAATGTCCCGGAACATCACTGCTGAAAAACAGCATAAAAAGGGAATGCTCCAGGCCTGTATCCGCGGCGCCAAGAACCCCTTGACCGGGAGAAATTGAAGCAGACCAATGGCCAGGGCCGTCAGCCACAGGCTCCTGAACAGCCTGTCCTTCACCAATGCGGGAATCCAAAACGCGCCCACAAAAAAGACAATGAAGGTGAGGGGATTGCTCTTGGAATTAGTGATCAGCAATTTTGCTTCGCCCCGCAAATTGTAGACCAGATTCTCTGTGGCCAACGATATCCAGCCTGTAATGGTCCTGTTTTTAGGCGGGTCGGCTTTCATATAATCGGTCTTCACCGGAGCGCTGATATGCTCTCCTGCCGTGTCGTAGAACCGGAAGGGAGCGCCGTAGGTTTTCTGGTTAAAAGCCAGCATAGCGGCCAACACGACAAGGATCTGGATCGAGAACGCCAATCCATGCATGGCCTTGGTAGCCTTGGTTGTGATCTCCTGGGAGAGAATGATTCTACCCACAGCGATGGCGGAAAAAACGAACGCCGGGATCAAGCCATTGGGGCGGAGCATGAACAGGGCGGCAAAACATAAAGATATCATCCACAGCCGCCGCGCAGGCATGGTAAACACGCCGAACATGGAGACAATCAAGAATAACAGGTATGCCATGTCCGTATGGTTGGACACCGCCAGGCTCATCACAAGGGGCGCCGCGCAAAAAATCATGGCGCCGCAATAGGCCGCCAGGGCGCCGAAATTGCGAAGTAGCAGGAAAAAGAAAACGGCGCCTGCCACAAAATAAAAGAAATAACAGGTTAACGCCGCGCTTTGGTTACTTGCCCCGAACAAGAGAAACGACGCGGCTAACGTGTATTGATACAAAGGGCGGTTAGTGAAAATAGGATATTCGAACGGTGGCGACTGGGGAGGATCGTACAGAATCTGGATCGGGAAAACTTTACGAGTCACCCACCCGGCTCCGCTGGCGATCTGCTTCGAGTCATGATAATACTCCAGCCCATCCATGGCGCGAAATTGCCAGCCCGCATAGGAAAAACAGGAAAGCGCCAACACATGAAAAAGAGTATAGAAAAACAGGAATACGGCTATTGGCGCAAACCGTTTCGAACTATCGGCCATATTCAAGTTGAGATGACTTTTGAAGATGATTTTTTTTAAGGTTCGACTCTGGTAACTACCAGTGGAACCACCGTTGCCCCGTCCTCGGCGGACTGCAATGCAATTTATTTTTCCGAACTAAATATATCATTTTTCCCGGCGCAAAGACAGCTGGCGTTTCACGTCTGGTGTCGCGCTGGGTTGGGTTTGTCCATGGGGCTTGCCTGGTGTTTTTATAGCCCATGGATAAACTGGCTCCCCCGGCTGCCTCTGTGTGTTGTAAAATCGCAGTATGGAAAAACTCACAACGCAAACCGGGGATACGCAGCTGGATATACGGATGGGCAAGCCCCTTCCCCTGGGGGCCACCGCCATGCCATGGGGGATCAATTTCTCCGTGGTGTCCAATCACGCGTACTCGGTGACATTGCTGTTATACGATGGGGATGATCCGTCACCCTGGGCCAGGATTCCGCTGGATCCCAGGCTGAACAAAACCGGCGCCATATGGCATGTGGGGGTGAATCGCCTGGATTGCTCCACTTTGAGCTACGCCTATCGCGTGGAGGGGCCATGGGATCCGGAGCAAGGCCACAGGTTCGATCCGGACGCCGTTTTGCTGGATCCTTTCGCCAGGGTGATCACGGGGGCGGAGCAATGGGGAGGAGACTACATTGGCCTCCACTACGACACCCGCGCCAGGACCGACAGCAGGTTGCGATGCGCTGTGGCGGAGGATTCCTTCGACTGGGAGGATGCCGTCCCACCGCAGATTTCGATGAAAGACCTGGTGATATACGAAACCCATGTCCGCGGCCTCACGCGCCACTCTTCCTCCTGCGTCGCTCATCCGGGGACATTCCGCGGATTGATAGAAAAAATACCGTATCTGAAAAAACTGGGAGTCAACGCAGTGGAGCTGATGCCGGTGCAGGAGTTCCACGAAAGCCAGATCGACCGGCTGAACCCGGTCACCGGCGAGAGGCTGCTTAACTATTGGGGATACTCCACCACTGCCTTCTTTGCGCCGAAAGCCTCATACGCGTCAGACCCGAGGAACGGCCCGTTCAATGAATTCCGGGAGATGGTGAAAGCTCTGCACACAGCCGGGATAGAGGTGATCCTCGACGTGGTGTTCAACCACACCGCCGAAGGGGACCATACCGGCCCCACGCTGTCGTTCCGGGGACTGGACAATCAGGTGTATTACATGTTGGGCAGGGAGGGGGAGTATCGCAATTTCTCCGGCTGCGGAAATACCATGAACTGCAATCACCCCATGGTGCGCGAAATGATTCGCGAATGCCTGCGATATTGGGCCACCGAGGGGCGGGTGGACGGATTCCGGTTCGACCTGGCGTCGATCCTGGGCCGGGACCCGGAGGGGCATCCGCTCTCCAACCCGCCGCTGATAGAAGCGATTGCCCTGGACCCGGCGCTGGCCCATTGCAAGCTGATCGCCGAGGCGTGGGACGCGGGCGGGCTGTACCAGGTGGGCTCCTTTCCCGCCAAGGGCCGCTGGGGAGAGTGGAACGGCAAGTATCGAGATTGCGCCCGCCAATTCCTGGCGGGGGATAAAGGGCAGACCAGCCAGATGGCCACCCGGCTGGCCGGCAGCGCGGACCTGTATCAGGAGGAGGGGCGGTATCCTTACCACTCGATTAACTTCGTTACCTGCCACGATGGCTTCACCATGGCTGACCTTTTCGCCTACAACGAAAAACATAACGAGGCCAACGGCGAGGATAACCGAGACGGCGACAACAACAACCATAGCCACAACCATGGGGCGGAGGGCCCCACATCGGATCCGCAGATTAACGCCAAAAGGCTGCGCCAGGCCAAGAACGCGTTTACCCTGCTGATGCTCTCCCAGGGTCCGCCGATGATCTATGAAGGGGACGAGATGGGGAGAAGCAAAAACGGGAATAACAACTCCTACTGCCACGACAACGAACTCAACTGGATCGACTGGGGCTTGCTGGAAAAAAATTCCGGGCTGTTCCGCTTTGTGGCCGGGTTGATCGCGTTGCGCAAAAGTCATCCCGCCCTGGGAAGGAAGGACTACTACACCGGAGACTTCGTGCCAAGCTCCGACGTTCGTGATGTGGAATGGCACGGCCAGACCCCCGGGGAGCCGGACTGGAGCGATGACGCGCAGGCGCTGGCGTTTTCCCTGGGGGGGCCGTGGATCGAGGATGGGCTCCGGGCGCCGGATATATACGCGGCGTTCAACCCGGGGGAGGAGGCCTTGGAGTTCGAGCTTCCTCATGTGAGCGGGCGGCGGTGGATGCGGAAGGTCTACACAGCGCTACCCAGCCCCGATGATTTTCTTGCTGATGGAGTTGAAGGGGAGCTGGTCCATCAATACTCCTTCACCATGGCGCCCAAAAGCGCAGTGGTGCTGGTGACGGCGGAAAAATGATCCTTCAGCGGCAAAACAAACCTACCAGACGATCAATATCTCCTCAGACCGTATGAGCGCCCTGTCTACGGGATACTATCCGTTAATTGGAGGCCCTTTTGCTATTCCAGCGCCTGTCACTTCTCGCGCTGATAATAGTAATCGTATTTTGTGAGCAGGGAGTTGGTGAAGGTCCACGCCTCGTTATAGGAGAGGTTGCTATTCTCCGGGATAATCACCTTCACATACAGCTTGTTTCCCAGCTTTTTCTTCAGCCGTCCCAGCCGCCTGTGCAGCTGCTTGTCGCTTATGTTTTCATATTTCTTCGCGCCCACATCCTTGAACAGGATGGTGTAGGCCCTCCCCTGCCTGGAGTAGCGCACGCTGACCACCATTTTGTCCAGCGCGCTGCGGGCAGGGCCGATCAGCTTATTGTATTTATCCTCCAGAACAGTATAGGCGCTTCTTTGCCTGGCCAGTGTCAGCTCAAGTTTTGCCTTTTTCCGCTTCAACGCGGCCACGGTCTTTTCTTTTTCCTTCAGCGCGATTAGCAGCGCGCCGAGTTTGTCCTTGGAAGTCTTAAGCTTCGTCTCGGTTTCTTTTGTCAGGATTATTATGGTTTGCCGATTCTCCTCCTCCAGCCGGTTCATTTCCTGGAGATGGGCTTTCATCAAGGCGGCGATTCGCTCCGCGTTATCCTTGTCGGCTTGCTCAAGCTGCTTATTGCTATCAGATATATTCTCCCCTAGCACCAGTACATTGGCTTCCAATTCGCTTACTTTAGTCTCCAGTCCAATGATAATCGTGTCCCTGGCGGCCTGGTCTTTTTCCAGCATCCTGGCTGTGTCGGACAGAAGGATCATCTCCATCTTCTTCTTCTCCAGGTTCTCCTCCAGGGCGGCTATCTTCATTTGCATAAATTCCAGTTGGCTCAGGCTCTCTCCAAGTTTCTGTGTTGAAACATCCTTCTCCTCCATGGCTGTCATGAGTTGTCTGGCCAGATCCGCGTTGGTGAGCA